>DAOWIJ010000242.1 GCA_030640955.1 Fidelibacterota bacterium | reverse complement strand
AGCATGCGCGCCTTGATGTGCATCAGCGTGGCCGCCAGCAGGATGAATTCACCGGCCACCGTCAGGTTCAGGGATTCCAGCAACTCCAGGTAGGCCAGATACTCCGCGGTGATGTGGGAGATTGGGATATCGTAGATATTGATCTGGTCCCTTTGGATAAAATACAGCAGCAGGTCAAGGGGACCATCAAAATTGTCCAGGTGGACCTGATAAGCCATCAGCCCAGCCCCATGGCCTCGTGGACCTGCGCCATGGTTTCCCGGGCTACCTGCTGGGCACGTACTTCGCCATCCGCCAGGATAGTGCGCAGGTCGCCGGGATGCTCATCGTAGTAGCGGCGCTTCTCCCGGAAGGGCTCCAGCTGACCGGCAATGGCTTCGCCGCAGATACGTTTACAGTCGACGCAGCCGAGGAAGCCGCTTTCACAACCCGAACGAATTCCCCCGGTATCAGCGCTGTTGAACCGCCGGTGGTAGGTGAATACCAGGCAGATATCGGGATGCCCGGGATCGTTGCGGCGCAATTTATCCGGATCGGTGTAAGCCTTGCGTAACCGGCCGTGGATAACATCCGGTTCGTCAGACAATAGAATGGCGTTATCCAGGGATTTGCTCATCTTGGTCTGCCCGTCGAGCCCTGGCAGCCGGGCAAAGCTGGTCAGCTTGGGAGCCGGCTCCGGGAAAACTTCACCAAAAGTCGTGTTGAACCGCCGGGCCAGCTCCCGGGCAATCTCCACGTGGGGGGCCTGGTCTTCGCCAACCGGTACCAGTTCACCCTTGTACAGGATAATATCTGCCGCCTGCAGCACTGGATATCCCAGGTGGCCGTAAGTCATATTCTCGATCTTCATATCCCGGACCTGTTCCTTCAGGGTCGGATTGCGCTCCAGCCGGGCGGTGGTAATCAACATGGAAAGCAGGAGGAACAGTTCGGCGTGTTCCTTGATGCGGCTCTGGCGAAAGATCGGGCTTTGGTCGGGATCAATACCCGCTGCCAGCCAATCCTTAAGCATCTCAAATGAATTAGCCTCTATATCGGAGGTATCCAGCTGCGTCGTGAGCACGTGGTAATCGGCGATCAGGTGGAAGTTATCGTATTCCCCCTGCAAAGCCACCCAGTTTTCCAGGGCGCCCACATAATGCCCCAGATGGAGTTTGCCTGTGGGACGCATTCCACTGAGGATTCGTTTCTTTCTGCTCATAAAGCCGGTTCCATATATAGATATGGCCGCCAGGGATCCTGGTGCTTACGTACGAACTTCTGAAAGTAAGTTATTCGTGACGGCTTGAAGGGAGTCCTGAGCAGGGGCATTAGCGCTTCCGTGGGAGTTTTATTGCCCTTCCTCACGTTACAGGGATGACACGCGGCCACCAGGTTCTCCCACGAGTTCTTGCCACCGTTCTGTCGCGGAATGATATGGTCAATAGTCAGTGGAACGGAGGATCGCCCGCAGTACTGGCAGGCGTGGTTATCGCGCTTGAGCAGGTTTTTTCTCGTCAGAACCACCTCCCGGCGTTGGATGGGGATATAGCGTGCCAATCGCACTATGCTGGGCAGCGGCATTTCCCAGGAAGTACTGTGAATCATCTCGTTATAATTCACCAACTCCTCGGCCTTCTCCAGTAGCAGCAGCACAACGGCCCGCTTGGCGTTGGTAACCATAACCGGCTCGTAGGCCTGGTTCAGCACCAGCACGTAGCGGTTCAAAATACCATTGGATTTTATCTGTCCGTTACCGTTCTTACTCATGGAGCAATGGTGTTATGTCACGGCAGCCGGTGAATATCTGCCGTAAAAGGTGATTGTAAGTGATTCCGTCAGGCGCCAGGCTTTCCTCCTTAACCCAACCGGAGCAGTGAATGAATTCAGCGCCGCCAGTGGAAATTGTCACGTGGGTAATGCGCTCATGATCCTCACTGAAAAAAAACAGGTCCCCCGGGGCCGCTTTTTCCGGCTGTATCCGCGGTAAATTGCCGAAGCACTCTTGAAGATGCGCGTCCCTGGGCAGCTCGATGCCCAGCGCCTTGAAGGTAGTCTGCACAAGGCCGGAGCAATCCATGCCCTTGGGTGTTTTACCGCCCCAAACATAAGGTATGCCCAGGAACCTGCGCGCT
The DNA here is from genome assembly GCA_030640955.1 of Fidelibacterota bacterium. Lineage (GTDB taxonomy): Bacteria > Fidelibacterota > Marinisomatia > SCGC-AAA003-L08 > TS1B11 > DAOWIJ01. Next base: position 15,044 of record DAOWIJ010000242.1, on the reverse strand, counting down.
ACGCTGACCAGTTTATGTCTGGTGTCACCTTCAAGGTCCATGGGCTCGTTCCGCAGCCAGCCCTCAGCGCCATCGGGTAAGGACACCTGATACCAGTCGTTATCTTCTGCCAGGACGGGCAGTTTGCACCCGAATACCGCATCCCGCACGCCGGGGGCGTAAGCATCGGGGGCGCTGCGGATCACGGTGACATTATCCGTGGTTGTCAGGAATGCCTTCGCATCCTTAAATCCCGGGGCCTTGGCAAGATAGAAGTGATACGCCCAGGACTCGTAACCATCCCATTGCTGCAGGCGGAACCATTTGCCTTGCTGGTCGATCACTTCCGGCATTTCACCCAGGACCGCCTGGGTCACCGTTTCCGAGCGGAAACTGGGCTCCTTATACAGATTCACAACGCCAGTATTAACTACCATGCCGGTCCTGGTTCTAGCCGCCATCACAGTCTTGCTTCACGAGATAGTTCCCGTCGTTCATATTAGCTGTAAACTTATTCGACGATTAAGACCACTTCAAGGTCTTTTACCGGTCATGGGGCGGGCATCACAAATAAAGGTAAAGTCGTAAAATCGCCACTTCACGCTTGCATCAGACAGCTTTCTCCAGGCAATGCTTTTGCTGTTTAAGCCTATGATACACACCAGGTTTCCCTCTCCCTGGGGAGAGGGAAAGGGTGAGGGGAAAAGCCCTGTCCGAAACCCCTTATCCTGCCCTTCTCCCGGTGGGAGAAGGAGGATGCCGCCCCGACGCCAGGCTTTCCTTTCCCTAGAAAGAAGGCATTTTTTATCAACCACTGCCAATATTTTTCTTCCGAGGAGTTTGGCAGGGTATGAAAAATCTGCCGCCGCCTTTGGGACCATATCAGACTCCTCTCAAATGGCTAAAACGTGACTTTACCCCAAATAAAATTGAACCCCTTAAGGGCTTGGAGCTTGTTTCCACTCATTTCCATTTTCAACTTAGCACCACTATGAAACTGACTATTATCAGCGAGTTCACCGAAAACAAGCGCATTCAGGGCTTCTACCATTGTCTTGAAAAACACCTGCGTACTACCCGCATTGGTGATTATTATCTTGATCTGCTCCTGCAGGACGCCTCCGGCCGTATTCACGCCAAGGTGTGGGATAACGTGGAGCACTTCGACAATCAGTTCGATGAAGGTGATCCCGTCGCCGTGAAGGCCCTGGTAGAAAGGTACAACGGCCTGTTACAGCTCAATTGCACTAAGATTACCAGGGCCACGGATGAGCGTTATGGCCGGTACGGTTTCAAGGAGAGTGGTCTGGTGCCGACCATCACCGCGGACCGAAAGGTACTCTGGGAGGAGCTTAGAAGGCTTGTCACCGCTGTTAAAAGCAAGCCCCTCAAGGCGCTGCTGCGGCACATTTTCAAGCGCTACAAGGCCGTTATCCTGGAACTGCCCGCTTCATTTTCCTATCACCATACTGAAAGGGGCGGTTTTCTGGTCCACCTGGTTTCCACCGGCCAGATTGCCGCTTTTCTGGCCGCTCATTATGAAGGCATCGATGGCAACCTGCTGATTGCCGGCACACTGCTCCATGATATCGGCAAGGTAAAATCGGTGGAGCTGGGCCTGAAGAGTGACTACACGACCGAGGGTCAACTGGTGGGTCACGTGATACTTGGTAGAGACGTTTTGAAGGAGGCGCTCGAGGAGGTTGACGTCCCTGCCGCGGTGGTAGAGAAGCTGGAGCATATCATCCTGGCGCACCAGGGCTTCGCATCCAAAGAAACGCCCCGCCATCCCCGGTTCCCAGAGGCGCTTCTGGTGCACTATATAGATAGTATGGATGGAAAACTCGACCTTATGCACAGGGAATCAGCCACGGATACCGGTGGCGGGCGCTTTACCAGCGACCGTAACTATTTTCGGTTACGCTTGTACAAATCGGAACAAAAGTGAAGGCCACGACCATAGCGGTAGCGGCTATGTTTGTTGCTATTATTGTCGGGGTCGGCTGGGCCCTGGCAATGGTACCGAATGTGGAATTTATCACCGCCGTTGCCTTTACCGCCGGGGCATGCCTTGGCATTTTGAAAGGAACGTTCATCGGTATCATAGGGATTTTCATATTCTCAGCCACTAATCCGGTTGGTTCGGGGCTGGCCTTTCCCTTGCTGCTGTTGGCACAGATGGTAAGTCTGGGCCTGATAGGGGCAGCCGGCGGATTGATTGCCAAGCTGCCGGACAAGCGCCTGGCAACCAGGTCCAGCCGCGTCGTACTGGCTGCGGCCGGGCTGCTGCTCACCATAATCTATGATGGTCTGACTTCGATCACCTTTCCCCTGTTTGCAGGAGCGCCTTTAAGCGAAATAGCGGCAGTGCTCATCTCAGGCCTGGTTTTTACGGCTATCCACCAGGTTTCAAATACCATAATATTCTTTAGCCTGGTCCCCCGGTTGATAGCGGTCAGTCGAAGGGCCCTTTCCAAACGCGCCGATTTGGCTTCGACCGGGGCGGAAAACGGATTGTGATGCACTGTCATCAGGTACTGGCATTACTGGCCATCAGTTTTGCCGGAACCATGTTGTCAGCCCAGGATTCCGAACCGGCCCAATCAGCCGATTCCCTGACCACGGTTGAAGTTGAGTGGCTTAACCGGCTGGCGCCGCTGGTTCGGGACCAGTTCCGCCCGGATCAGTTAATCCTGCGGTGGGACGAGTGGGGCCACTCCGATCTGGTAATGAGCACCTACAACCCTTTTGTGCCGGCTGATCTGAAGATCGGGGCTGTTATGATGGATGGCAGCCTGGGTTTCCCCGTGTTCTCCACTCTGATCACATCTTCGGTGAAGCCGGACATTCCAGGCCCTGAACCCGTGTTAGCCGATGGCTCCCGCGGCTCGTTTGACGCGCCTGCCGGCATTATCTACCGGATCGTGCCCATGGGGGACGAAACCCGACGTAACCAGAGCTATTTCCATTGGGATAAAGGCTATTACCAGTATAATAATGTTCAAGTGGGAGCGGTTTCTGAATTGGGGGGCGGTGGGAACCTGCTGGCCGCCGCGGAGGGACGCAATCATGCTGGAATGTATGGCTTGGCGGGTCCCAGCACGACCGGTTCTGACGGCAATGTACTACAGAATTACATGCTGGATTATCGCCACCAGCCGTCTGCCGGCATCCATATCAACTACACCATGCTGAACCAGGTTGAAAGGGTGGGCCTGCCTTTTCAAACCGGCGGTACTTACGATGCCGAGCAGCGCGACGGCAATTTGTGGGCCCATGGCTTAAGCCTGTTGGCTGATCGGGAGTCCTGGCAGTTTACCGCCTCCGCCGCTTCTGCCACGAATACTTTAAAGGTATCTCCCCGATTGGATGAAAGCGGCCTTAGCAGACGCTCTATCTCGGCCTGGTACACAACGGGGCTCACCTATCGATTAACCGGCTCATTGTTGTTCCGGGCCATAATCAACGGTAAAACCAGGCAAATTGATGACCACCAACTGGGATATACTGAGGCGCATAGCCTGGATGGTGATCTTCAGGTTTTCTGGGAATCTGGAAAAATCAGCGCGCAGGGCGGACTGACGCTGGCAGGCTCGGGGGTCCGGCCCGGGGGCCTGTTCGAATTTCGCACCGGCCTGGGAACTCTGACTTTAGCCTCGCGAGCGACCAGCTTCCTCGATATGCCGTATACCGAGCGCAGGCCGATGCAGGAAAATCAGGAAAATACCGGGTGGCTGACCGAACCGGTAGTACTGCAAAATACCTATCTGGCGTACGAATATTACAGCCCGAAATTCAGCGGCTCTGCACGATTGGGACTGCAGGCCACCAATGATGACCGTAAGGCCCAATCCTGGAGCGGCAGTATGATCTGGCAACCGTGGATAAAAGCGCTCCGGATCTCAGGGCAAGTCAGCGGCCTGACAACTGAATCCAGATCATTCCCTCCACGGATCACGGCACACGGAGCGCTGACCGTCACCGCCCCACTGAAACGGGCCCGCGCCAAACCCTTTTTTACAATCAGTACCATGTTCAGCAAAACCGATTTCAGTCACATCTGGGATCCTCGTTATGGCGACCTGCTGGCCCTGCCCTATCCTATGAATGAAGGCGGGGAGATCGGTATGGCCATGTGGGCCAACCTGTGCCTTGGCGTAAAAGTGGCAAACTTTGAATTGCGATACCAGATCTATAACCTTACAAGTTCTACAATCGAGGTGGCACCCCCAAATATTTTTGGCGCCACCTATTTACCGGGTTCACCGTTGGTTCACTATGCCCTGACCTGGTGCTTCCACCCAACCAAGGCCGCCGTAGCCGGCTAGACCTACTAGTACACCGAGATGTACCCCGGGTTTGCCACGACGGCTCGCTATGAATGTCATGCTTAGATTTCCGAGTAGTTTGATACCCTGGCCCGGGCCTAAGAGGATAAAATCAGTCTGGTGTATTACACTCGCTTTATCCTGTCCCCTGCGATGATCGAGCTATTGTCCTACGAGTCTATGGATGCTCGATTCCGTATTGCGCAGAGCAACTATGTTTACGAAACTGCAATACCAAAGGACACCCGTTATTCTCTTTTGAACTATGTTTCTTAATATTATCCAATCTATCATAATACAGTCAGGAGTGATGCCCCATGGAGCATAAAGCCCGCGATTTCAATTATCTACTTGGATCCCTTGAAGGTATATCCGATAAACAGTTAAAGGCTCATTTTGAACTCTATAAGGGCTACGTCGCCCGTCTTAACCTTATGGAGGCCGAACTTAAAACTACGGATAAGAGCCATACCAATTACAGCTGGGGTCACTGGTCGGAACTTAAACGTCGCGAGGCAGTGGCGTTTAACGGCGCCTACCTTCATCAACTGTATTTTGAGAACCTGCAATCAAAGGGCGCACCTTGTAGCGAGCTGATCGCAGCCATCGACGAAGCATTCGGGAGTTATAATGATTTTCTGGTGGACATGAAATCAACTGCTCTTTGTACCATTGGCTGGGTAGTTGTTACGAAATCCCGCGTAGATAACATTCTACATACATATTTATTAACAGAACATCATACCGGCTTTCCCGTCCTTCAGGATGTCGTATTGATTCTTGATAGTTATGAACATGCCTTTGCCATTGATTATGGCATCAATCGTGGCGCCTATATTGACGCTTTTATAAATAATATTAATTGGGACGTTGTAAATGCTCGTTATATGGCCCTATAATATTTACATTTATTAGAAATGCGTTAGAGTTATCGCCATCAGCTGGTACGCTTCTATCATGTTGTTATTATGATTATTAGCGTATTGCTGATAATTTTATACATCAACAGTATTTCTGTTACTGTTATGTCAACTATAATGCATAGTAGTTATTTATAATATTTCTTGTATAATATTGCCTGTTAACATATTATACTAATACTTGTTGTAATAACATAATTACCATATCCTACATTAGCCACACATATATAATATCTAATATATATTAATTATAATAGCGTCATTGCTATCACTTATACTACCTAAATAACAGTTGTGGTATATAGCAATACTTATAAGACCATATCAATAGGTAATATATTTAAGTGTACCATACGCCCAAGTATATTTTAGCATATTATCGTTGTTTCTACCCTCGCGTTTCCCTTTCCACTGGCACCGGAAACGGTAGATTCATGCGGCGACAAAGCATGGGGTGCTGCAATCGCCCTGGAATTGCTGCACGGAATACTCAATATACCTAAATTGCCGCCATGCAGATCTATTTTTCCGGCAGTATGAGTGGTGGCCGTGGCCAGGCTCATTTATATCCCCGGATTATCGACCATTTGAGGCTCTATGGCGATGTCCTGTCTGAGTTTGTCGCCGACAAACAGACCACCCGGATGGGTACCGCCGATATGACGCCAGCGGCCATTTATCAGCGTGATATCCGGTTAATCGACAAATGTGACCTGGTCGTTGCAGAAGTGACTACGCCCTCGCTGGGGGTTGGTGCTGAGGTGGCCTACGCCGGATTCATCAATCGACCTGTTCTGGCGCTCTATCAACCCAGGGAAGGCTTTCGACTTTCGGCGATGATCGAGGGAGATAGGAATGTTACCGTGGTGCGGTATCACAAGCTCGAAAGCGCGCTGGCGGCGGTTGATGATTATTTCTCCAATGGTTTCCCGGGTCGTTAATGCAAATCGGTGATCTCCGCATACAACCCCCGATTCTACTGGCCCCCATGGCAGGCATAACCGATCACCCGTTCAGGGTCATCTGTCGGCGGTACGGTGTGGGTGTGGTCTATACGGAATTCGTCAGCGCCAACGGCGTGATCAGGGAGGGCCCCAAATCTCTGGATCTGGTGCACTTTGCTCCTGAGGAGCGCCCTATCGGCATTCAAATCTTTGGTGAAACGGCGCCTGTCATCGCCGAGTCGGCTGCCTTATTGGCCGAGCGATTCCAGCCCGATATCATCGACCTGAACTTCGGCTGCCCCGTACCCAAAGTGACTAAAAAGGGCGCCGGTTCGGCCATGCTGAGGGACTTATCATTGATGAGCGAAGTAATTAAGGCAACGGTAGCTGCCGTGCCTGATCTGCCAGTGACCGTTAAAATGCGTGCCGGTTGGGACAGCACCTGTGTAATTGCTGTTGAGGCAGCAGCCATCGTTCAGGAAGCCGGCGCCAAAGCCCTTGCCTTGCATCCCCGCACTACCAGGCAAGGATTTACCGGGCAGGCCGATTGGAGCCTGATCGAAGCGGTAAAGCGAGAAGTTTCGATCCCGGTCATTGGGAACGGTGACATCCGAAGCCCCGCCGATGCCATACGGATGTTCCATGAAACCGGGTGTGACGCGGTAATGGTTGCACGGGGCGCCCTGGGTCAACCCTGGATTTTTCGGCAGATTAATGCTCTGCTGGCCGGCCAAGAAAGCCCGCCCGTTACCTTGAGAGACATCGCCGACGTGTGCCGTGATCACCTGGCCCTTATAGGTCAGGATAAGAATGAGCGTATTGCCGTCAACTTGTCGAAAAAGCACCTGAACTGGTATATAAAAGGATTTCCCGGCGCCGTGGGATGGAGAAAGAAATTCATGGCCTGTGAAAGCACGGACCAGATCGATCAGGTATTAAGCCGGTTTACGGAATTTGCCTCGGTACGGCAGGACGCCTGATCTGTCGAGCGGGCAAACGTGATCATTATCACGCCACCAAAAAACCAACCGGCATTAAGTGCTAAATTATTTGCATAACTTGACGATCTAATGAAGCGCTTCATCATTTACTCCGGTCTGAGCCTGTTTACGCTCCTCGGGCTTTTCATATTCAGCGCAGGTTCTCATGCAGTCGAATTAGCGTGGCGGTTACACCCGTTGCTGGGCGCGATTCTTGCCCTGTTGGTAACCGTGCTGTTATGCGCCGTAACCATTTACCCCATGGGTGTTGTCATTGCCGCCCTGCGACGGACGCGACATTCCTGGGTTGCAGGCAGTCCCGGTCACAACAGATTTCTGGCCCGGCTTAAGAGGCAGCATCTGAAGTATCGGGTCACGGATCTGGATAATTTCGACACAAAAAGCCCGCTATTCCTCAATGAGTTGTATATGCAGCTATATGAAAAATCCAATGTGGTCATGCTGGCTGCCGCGGAAAGGATCTTCTATCATACAGCCATTTCGCAAGCCGGCCAACTTGACAGCCTGGTATCGCTTACCAACCAAGTCAAACTGATTAATGCCATAGCGACTTTATATTATCCTAAAGCCCGGCTGCGAATATTCCCCTCCCTATACGCTGATGTCATCGAAGCTTCTCTGGTTCCCAGCTCCAGGGATGATATTAACCTTGGCGCGCAAATTGGGCCTGCCGTGGTGGGGGCATCGGTTGTGGGAGCTATTCCGGGAGCCAATCTCGTCGCCCTTTTGATTTCCGACGCCATTGTGCAAGGTTCAGCAAATTCGCTGGCTACCCTGAGGGCCGGTCTCCTGGCGCGACGGTATTTCCACCGCAGTATTGAAGGCAAACCTTCTGATCTGGAGACTGAGCGAAAAGCTGTAACCCAGGAGGCGCTGGACATGCTTTCCCCCCTGATCAACGATGCTTCCACGATCATATCGCGGATAATCTGGAACGCTGCCAAAGACCATATCCGCCGCGTTCCCACGGCAACCTATGAAGGCCTGAAGAGCATCGTATCAAAATCGGTGAGAGGAATATCCGGCAGGGGGGGCGTTGCCGCGAGTCAAGAACCGGCCGGAACCGAAGCGGATTCCTGATACCGGCGTCATTGCCGGCCGGGCTATTATGTGGAATTAGCTATGGCCCCGCTGGGCATCGGCTCTGCGTCCAGGATATCGCCTACCGGTGCGGCTATTTCTTGAACGGCATTGATTTCCAGCCAGGACATGAGAAATGCCAGGGTCGATTCGGCGCCCTGGTTCATGTTTATGCGATCGGGGTGCAGGCCATCGTGGCAACCGCCAGTCCGCGGGTTATATAGTGATAAGCGCAAGTCATTCAGTCCTAAAAACCAGTTAAAGATTTTCTGGGATTCCTTGTACCACTTATTCTCGCCGGTAATGTGATAGGCCTCGATACAGGCGGCCAGGGTGGTGTAGGCCTCGATAGGCTGCTGATCAAATCGAGCACGTGTCTCGCCCCTTCGATAAAAGCCCTCACTTCCGATGGGGATAAAATAACCTTCATCAGAGGTTTGCACACTGATCAGCCAGTCCAGAGTATCGAGTCCCAGTTGGGTAATTCGATCATCACCCAGCGAGGGACTGCAAACCAGTAGTGCATGGGGTAGTTTCGCATTGCAGTAGGTCAAGTAATCCTCAAACCAGGGCCAGTCAGTGGTGCTGTATTTTTTATGTGCGTCGACGAGGTGATTTACCAACTTCTTTCGTACTGCAATGGCACGCTGATCACCGGAAAAGCGCTTCAGATACTCGTGTACACTTAAAAGTATAAAGGCACATGCCCGGGGGCTTTTAAAACGCTGCGCAACCGGCAATCCGCGCTGGAAAAGCTCCTCTGCCATATCCCGCAAGCTCCGTATCCGTGAACGGCCCACAACCAGGCCTAATGACCACAGGGCCCGGCCGTGTGCATCCTCCGAATTCCCCTCGTCCTGCCATTTCCGCTCAAACGACAGAATATTGCGAAAGCGGTTGGTCTTGGGATTCAGGGCGTACGAGATGAACGCGAGGTAGCGGGAAGCCAACTCATAGGACAAGGGTTTATAATCATCGATATCCTCTAGATATATGGCGGTGATCAATCCACGGGCATTGTCATCAATGCTGTAGCCGTGAGCGTAATGGGGAATCGCGTGAATAGCGTGCTGCAACAACCCGGTATCATCGGTCAGGCGCTGCAGGTGGCGCATTTTCAGCGTTGGCATCTCCCCCGTTACCAGAGTCAGGTCGCCCACATTTCTGGCAGGCCGGGGATGAATACGGCGACTCTCAAGTGAGTGGCTGAAACTGCCCATGTATTTCCGCGCGCTTTCGTCCCAGGTCATTACCCTGGTTTTCAGGTAGGCCCGTTTCCTCAATGTATGGCGTTTTACTTCATTGTCCAGTAAGAAAAGGACCTGCTTGGCTATGGCCCCCGGATCCTTGAACGGCACCAGGATACCGCGCCCTTCCGCCAGGAGCTCTTCCGCGTGCCAGTAGGGAGTGGAGATTACCGCTTTGCCCAAGCCAACGGCATAGGCGAGGGTCCCCGATACTGATTGTTCCTTATGATTGTAGGGAGTGATGTAAATATCAGCCGTGCTGATATATTCAATCAACTTATCAAGGCTGACGAACCGGTCATGGAATAGTACATGCTCGGTCACCTGCAGCTTATCCGCCAATGCAACCAGCGATTCACGGTAGGTGTCTCCTTCTGCCCGCAACACATTGGGGTGGGTGGCCCCAAGCACGATGTACACTACCTGTGGATGCTTTTCAATTATCGCCGGCAGGGCCTTGATAACATTTTCGATGCCTTTATTGGCCGACAACAGGCCGAACGTGAGGAGAACGTATTTGCCTTCCACGCCTATCTGGTCTTTGTAAAAGTTGGGATCAATGAAAGGAACATCGGGAATCCCGTGAGGGATGAGATTGATTTTCTCCCGTGACAGTTTATGCCGATCCTTTACGATTCCCAGATCCCTTCGCGTCATAACCACCAGACGGTCCGAAGTCCGGACAATCTCCCGGAATATTTTTTCCTGCTCTTTTATCGGCTTGTCAAGTATGGTATGGAAGGTCGTGATGATCGGCATGTGCAGCTCCTTGAGCAATGCAAGAATATGCCGGCCGGAGGGACCGCCAAAGATACCATACTCGTGTTGCAGACAAACAAGGTCGATGTGGTTCATATTCAGGAAATAAGCCGCTTGTTTATAGCTTGCCACGTCATCTTTTTCAATGACAAACCTGACTCGCTCCGGATACCGGCCAACATTGGGATCACTTGTCGGCAGTACCAGGAACGTGATATCAGGATATCGTACAGCCAGCGATTCGGTAAGATCGGCGGTAAAGGTGGCAATACCGCATTTGGCCGGCAGATAGTTGCCCACGAAAGCGATGCGGCGGATAGGTATTTTTGCTGTCGGAGAAACAGTTGGTTGAGCATCTTTAATAGTCATGGACAAAATCTAACCGGTTGTTAATAAAAGTATTATTCGGTCTGGCATTCCAGCAAATCGCTTAAGTTGGCCGTGGCCACTGCCATGCAGGTATCGGCGGCGCCATAGTAGACTTTGATCTCCCCGTCCGGCTCGACAATGGCTCCACAGGGGAAAACCACGTTGCCCACGTCGCCAATTCTTTCATAGTCCTCCCTGGGGGATAAAATGGGCACCATGCAGCGGTGGAGTACAATGGTTGGATCTTCAATATCCAGCATGACGGCGCCAGCCCGGTAGATGGGACCGGCAGAGGTCATTTTTGTCCCGTGATAAATTTCCAGCCAACCTTTGTCGGTACGAATAGGAGGTACAGATGCTCCGACCCGAAACGGATCCCAGTAACCGGCCCTCGGGGGTAACAACATTTCCGAGTCTCCCCAGTTGATCAAGTCTGGAGAGCGCGACAGCCAGATAGATCCTACGCCTAAACCGAGAGGGCGGTCCAGGCGGACATAATAACCACCGACTTTCTCCGGGAACAGGACGCCATCTTTATTACCCGGCTCCGATATCATTGCGATCCGCTCGAATTTCTCAAAATCATCGGTTTGGGCCAGGGCGATACGATAGCCGTGCTCGGAGACCGCCGTATATAGAATATAATAGGTACCATCAATGAACGTGGCGCGAGGATCCTCGATGCCGCGCGTTTCGTATTTTGCGAAGGGACCGTTCGTAGCAGGAACCATAGCCGGTTTTTTCATGACGGTGAAGTGATAGCCGTCCTCACTTCTGGCCAGGGTAAAGAAAGAATACCCGCGTTGACCTTCTACACGGATTAATAACAGATATTCTCCGTCGTGCTTTACGGGTGTGCCGTTGAAAACAGTATTGCACGGAAAGGGCATATCCTCTAGGATGAGGATGGGGTTCCCCTCCCAGCGGTGCAACAGATCACGTCCACCCCAACGGTTACGGGTCATGGCCGGTCTCCCCCATTCATGCACGCCTTGACGAGAGCGTCCACGGTGGTGAATCCCATGGCGATACAGGAGTTGGAAGCGCCGTAATAGAGCTTCACTTCACCACCCTTTTCCACGATTAATCCGCAGGAGTACACCAGGTTGGGCAAATCACCGACACGCTCATAAATTTCCCTGGGGGACAAGATGGGCTCATCGGTACGGCCCACCAATTTGCTCGGATTCCGCAGGTTAAGAATAGCCGCGCCGAGGCGAAACAGTGGCCCGGCAGACGTTCCTTTGACGCCATAGTAGATGATCAGCCAGCCAATCGGCAGGCGCACTGGCGGAGTGGCGGTCCCGATTCGGGTACAATCCCAGTAGCCGCCACGGGGCGACATTACGATTTCCGATCCGCCCCAATGGCGAAGATCGTCGGAGTAAGAAATCCAGATGCTGCCACCTTCCCAGGGACGCTCTAAACGGGCATAGCGCCCCTTGATCTTGCCGGGAAACAGGCAGCCACCCTTTGTATCCGGTTCCGAAATATATCCTTGACGCTTGAAAGTTTTAAAATTTTTAGTGCGTGCCAGGCCCAGGCGAAAGCCGTGGTGTCCCCACACGTCATAGGTGACATAGTACTCCTTTTCCAGCGGTGTGACGCGGGCGTCCAACAAGCCCATTTGCTCATACTGGACTTTGTTATCGGTACTTGTAGGCGCCAGTACTGGCTCATTGCCTATTTGGAAATGGCGCCCATCAGAACTCCGGGCCGGATAGATGGAGTAAGTACCCTCCAAGCTCTGGATAGTCAGCAGAAGAAGGTATTCGTTCTGGAACTTAACCGCACCGGCCGTGCTGATGTCTGCACAAGCGAATCCCAGATCATCGATGGTAATCGCCGGGTTGCCTTCCCAACGGTGAATCAAGTCTCGGCCGTGATTTCTTGACATACTCGATTTTCCTCCGCCAGCACACATGGATAGCTTTAATGCACATGCCTGAATGAAAACTGAAGATTGCAGCAACGGCTAAAAGAAGTGAGCCGATAATACGCTGGTAATATTAGAGAATTATCAATGGAAATTAAACACCTTTCCAAAATTAACGCGAGCCATCCTGTTTTCTATGGATTCCCGGGCCCGATTACCATATATTTTCGCCTTGTTTTAGCCGTTATCCCGTTATGTACCTGTTTTCTCACACGGTTGCTTTTAGCCTGTAAACATTGGTAGCTGGTCGGGATATTTGGCAAGACAGGGTAGCATGCCGACTGTTCGGTACAGTATTTGCACTTAACTGATGTAAATAACAGGGCAGTCGTCATGCTTGATTTGGCAGAATTAATCACTATTGAAAAAAGTACGAATGGTAGTTTGATGCCGAAAAATAATCACCATAAACCTCTCCTGCGCAGACATCCTGACAATCCCATTCTTTCGTCAACCGACTGGCCGTATTCCATGAATACAGTTTTTAATGCCGGCGCTACCCTTCTGGAGGATGGCACCACCCTGCTTTTGTGCCGGGTGGAAGACCGCCGGGGGCACTCCCACTTGTGCGCGGCCAGGTCTGAGAACGGTGTGGATAACTGGCGGATCGATGCTGAACCCACCTTGATTGCCGATCCAACCAATTATCCCGAGGAAATCTGGGGCATCGAGGACCCGCGAATTACTTTCCTCCCTGACCTTGGCAAGTATGCCGTTACTTATACCGCCTATTCCCGTGGTGGAGCATGTGTTTCCCTGGCGCTCACCGAGGATTTCAAGTCCTTTCAGCGCCTGGGTGATATCCTGCCTCCGTGGGACAAGGATGCCGCGCTTCTGCCCCGTAAATATAATGGTGCGTGGAAATTGATTCATCGGCCCACAACTACGGGTTATGGCTCGCATATCTGGATATCATCTTCTCCCGATCTTGAACACTGGGGACATCATGAAATGATCATGCAAGCCCGGCGGGGCAGTTGGTGGGACGCCAACAAAATCGGCCTGTCGCCGCCGCTCATTGAAACCGAACAGGGGTGGCTCATGTTCTACCACGGGGTGCGCGCTACCGCGGCAGGCGCGATTTATCGCCTGGGACTAGCCCTGCTCGACCTGGATGATCCGGCCCGCTGCCTGCGCAGGGGCGATGAGTGGATTTTCGGTCCTGAGACGGCCTACGAACTGACCGGCGATGTATCGGATGTGGTTTTCCCCTGCGGCTACACCCTCCGGCCTGACGGCGATACAATCTATATCTACTACGGCGCGGCCGACACGTTCATTGCCCTGGCAACGGCCAGCATAAAGGAGCTGCTTATCTGGCTGGAAGACCACGGCAGCCCCTACCAGCCTGAATAGTTCGGGCCATCACCCGGATTCCAACCACTGCTCTCTATAATATGGCTTCTTGGACTGTTAACTGTTGGCCCTGTTATTGGGCTACTGAATAACTGAACAGCTATTCAGGTTATCTGCTCGAGGAGGGCTGCGCTTTTTACGGCTGTCTCCCAGGGCATCAGCATCCATGCTTACTGCCCCGCCGCCTATCCCGCCGTGGCGTGGTTCCATCCAGTCTCACTTCAATAGAAGCATCTTGATCGACTTTGTGTGCTCCGGCGTAATCAACCTGGCTATATAGATGCCAGTTGGCATGGCTCGTCCAGCATCATCTCTAGCATCCCACACCACAGTGTGATATCCTGGCTGCATCTCCTGATTCACAAGTCTGACCACCTCTCGGCCCAGGATATCGTGAATGACCATGGTCACATTGGCTGCCTCGTGTAGGGCGTAATTGATAGTCGTTACAGGATTAAATGGGTTCGGATAGGCCTGATGAATATCAAAGTCAGTCGGGAGTAGTTCATTTGCTCCATTGCTTTGCTCTATGCCGATGGTGTCATTTTTTTTCACTATCGCCCTGATAGCATAATCGCGTATTATTCTCCATTCATAACCTATTATCCAGGTATAGCTAATGGTATGACCGGAGGGCGGAGAAGTATCACACAAGGCAGCCGCAAGAACACCGCTTCTAATCCAAAAATTACCCGACAGTCCATTCAGGGAATCATAGCCAGTTAAATCAACAGTTTTCCAATTGGGGTAGCGGTCAGTGCTGTCATGCAGGATAAATTCAATCATCTCAATCAGGGTACTTTGTTCAATATCGCTCTCACCCGAGTAGATGGAGAACCAAATCTCGGCAATCCCTGTGTCATTGGTTGCCAGCATCTGAAATTCGATTAGATCATAATGATTCCAACCTACCGGAGCAATAAAATAGGTCGCAAGGTCAGTTATTTCACCGGTTGTAGGCCCCTCCCACCATCCACAATCCATGAGGCAATCGGGATTGAAGTAATATAAAGTATCTACCTGCTGTGATAAGAGATTACATGGGGCACATAAAATGGATAATAACGCCATATTTCGGAGTAATTGATTCTTGCTAATTTTCATCATGAACTCCATAATTCCCTT
>DAOWIJ010000254.1 GCA_030640955.1 Fidelibacterota bacterium | reverse complement strand
GTTTCGAGTTTCAAGTTCCAAGCCCCTAGCCTCAAGCCCCCAGCCTCTCGTTCCAGCATCTAGCCCCGCCAGCTGGCGGACCGCTTCACTGACAATTCCCTTTTAAAGCAGGGCCAGATGGTCTGGCCGGCAGTACCGGTAGATGAATACCCCGGGAAAGGCAAATCCATGGCTCAGACCCGGCTCAAGCCAGTGGTCCTGGACATCATCCGTGATGATGACATCAAAGCCCTCAGGACGCCCATCTACTACCGGGATATGCGCATGAAAAAGATCGAGCGCTGGACCACCCACCAAGCCTGCGATCAGGGGGCGCTCCTGTCGCAACTCGACCCGGCCATGCTGCTGGGTGTCAAAGAACAGACCGTGACGACCGGTGGGTGCTGGACCTGCCAGCGGAACTTTTTTACATGGCCCGGTTCAATTGGCGGATATACTGTATGTCCATCTGCGATTCCCGCCACAGGTAAAGCCCCGCCGCCAGCCCCGCAACCACCGCTACGGCTGCCGTAAACACCAGTACCATGACCGGCGTTATGGTTGGCAAGGTGAGTTCGCTTACTACCGGGATTTGGGACAGGTTCGGAAGCGTGAAGTCCCCCAGGGCGATAATGCGCGGCAGCACGGTTAGGCTGAGGCCGCGCATGAGCTGAGTTACGTAGCCCATTAGATCAGACGCATAACGGTTAACCACCCACAGGAAGCCGGGTACCAGGGCGAGCAGGGGCAGTACCAATCGTAGATCCCAGAGCGAGGTTGAAGGTACAGTCTGCGGGATTGCCAGCAGTCGGGCCTCGAGGCCGGGCGGCAGGTCCGCCTGGGCCTCACGGAAAACCTGGCGCAGCTCATCAAACGGTTGATCCTTCATGCGTAGCTCCTTTCCTCCGGCCCCAGGGCCTGGGCCAGTGTTGCCTTGGCCCGGTGGAGGTATGACTTGACGGTTCCCAATGGCATATTCATGACCGCCGCCACCTCTTCGTAGGCCAGGTCCTGGAAATAGTGCAGGGTGACGACCAACCGCTGCTTGCCAGGCAGCTGCCCCACCGCCCGGCGCAGCTGCGCGTGCCGCCAGTTGGACAGGTGGGCCACGCCTGGGTTGGCCCCGGCTGTATCAGCAAGCGCCTCCTCGTCAAACTCCTTATCCAGCCCCGCGGGGCGCCGCTTCCTGAGGTAATCGTAACAGACATTCTTCACGATGCGGTACATCCAGGTGCTCAGCTTAGCCGTCCCCTTGAATTTGCCCAGACCCCGGTAGACCCTGATGAAAGCGTCCTGGGTGGCGTCCTGGGCCAGGATTTCGTCGTTCAAGGTAAATAAAGCGATGTTGTACATGGCTTTCCCGTGGATTTCCACCAGTCGCTGAAAGGCCGCTTCCCGGTCACCCGACCGGAACCGGGCTAAGATTTCCTGATCGGCGACAGCTGTCATCACCTGTAAGACCCCCGGACATTACAAATTGTTGCACTCCCAACCTACGGGCCAGGGGAAAAAAAGTGCAACAATTTATTTGGCTAGTTCGTCATACTGGCAGAAAGGAGACAATATCATGTTTGAGCTTGTTCCAATTATCGGAATAATATTTGGCACTGGTGGTCCCGTTGCCATCATCATTTTCATTGTGATCTATCAATATAAAAAGCGGCAGCTACAGGGGCAGGAAATCCTGGCGGCCATCGAGAAGGGTATCGAGGTGCCCTTCCCGCCGCCGAGGAAGCGGAACTACCGTAACCTGGGGCTGATCTGGTCGGCGGTAGGTATCGCTCTGTTTATCGGCATCTGGGTCTCGTCCAAGGAGATGGCGGGGGCAATCTGGGGGCTGCTGCCTCTGTTAGTAGGGGTCGCTTTCCTGCTGATCGGCTATCTCGAGAAAAAGGATAAGGAAAGCGACAAGGACACCTAGTTCATCCACTGAATGCAAATAGGGGCTTCGCTCGACCGGCTCGTTACCAGTCAGTGGCGGAGCCTCGCCTTTTTTCCACGTAATCGCTGACAAAGGCTGCCAAGAAAGAACCCGCGGAGTCGATCCCGTGCCAGGTGAACCATCCCCCTTGGGGTATTTCACCTGACGGCCCCATGGTTTCGTGGATCCGGTAATAGGTCTGATCACCAAAAGAGACGATAGCCTCCACCTTTTTGCGGTAGGTGTATGGATTCTCCATTCCGTCGATCGAGTCCGCCTGTTGCACCCAGTAATTCCCGATAGAAAGAAGCCAATTGTCGCCGGCCTGCTGCGCGCACAAGGGTAATGCCAGAGTAAGACCAGAGAGGATGATGAGAACCGCTAAATTATTTTCCATGATCGGTCCTCCATGGGATGAAGAACGGCCTGAACTGTGTTTATGCCTATCTTATCAGCACCCCGCCGATGGTGGAGTCACCCCGCCCCGCTTTCTGCGGGATTAAAACATTCTGCGGGGTTCCATCCAATATCGAATATCCAACATCCAACATCTAAAATCCAGTATCGAGTATCGACTATCGAGTATCCAGTCTCACTTCAGTAATAGCATCTTGATGGATTTGGTGTAATCCGGGGCCGTCAGCCGGGCGATGTAGATACCGGTTGGCACTTGCCGACCGTTCGCGTCTCTGCCATACCATACGGCACTATGGAATCCCGGTTCCCTGGGTTCATCAATCAGCCGCGTGACCTCCCTGCCTATTATGTCGTATACAATCAGGGTGACCATTCCGGCCTCGGGTGTGTCGTACCTGATGGTCGTAGACGGATTGAAGGGGTTGGGGTAGTTGGGATGGAGGACGAAAGTGGCGGGCGATATGTCTGTGCCAGTGCTAGAGGAAAGCATGATAGCGGCGCCCATGCTTTGCCCGATTTCGGTAAAGAGCCGATAGCTGATAAACTCGAAACTTTCTCCCGTGGCAGGCGCATTCAATCTAAGGCGTAGCCTAGCCAATTCGCCTTGATCCTCCTTCATGCTGCCTTCAGGCTGGATGAAGCCGATTTTCACATAAGGTGATGCCATCTGCCATGCTATCTGTCCATTCTCGAGGAAGTCGCCTGGTACAATATCCAATAGCGTGAAGCGTTCCTGGGGCAATGCCAGCTCAATTGAACCTGCCGCGAGTTCCTGCGCCAACGCCAGTGAGATAGGGACCTCCACTTCGGCTCCGACCGAACCAGTGATGTAGGGCAGTATGATTTGAGCTGTTTGGCCGCTTTCACCGGGCGTCATGGCGCAGTCCAGACCGACGGCAGATTGGAGGATACAGAGCGCGTCGGTTTCTTCGATAACACCGTTTGAGTCACGGTCCGCCATTGCAAATGCCTGAGGTGTGTATAGTACGAAGGAGTATCCTAAGGACATACGCAGAGCGATGACCGCATCACCAGAGGATAGGCGACCATCGAGGTTCACGTCGCCAGGCATGGTGACTGTAATTTGTCCCGAGACGGTGAATACTTCAAGAGGGCTACCAAGCGTATCCGCCAAGGCAGCTTGCAGGAACAAAACGGGACTGCTAGTGCCGATCGCAGCTGTGGGCGAAATAACGAAAGACAGATTTGCTACGGGAATATCCCAGGCATCAAGCATTGCGTCGGCAGAGGCCATGGCAACGGCTAAAGTGCCTGGGAGGCTATTCTCCACCAGGAGGAAATCGTTCGTGGCGGAAGCTTTATCAATGCCTGCGAAATGAAGGAGCAGGGAATCGTAGGTCACCGTGAAGTCGATGCCTGCCACGCCCGCCGTTTGGGAAAGTTTGATTTCAACATTGATGGTATCCCCGGCCACCCAGCGCGTATCAGTAGCATATAAGGTACGGGAGCCCACAGGCGTGGCGGCGCCGTAGCCAATGGCCCAGGTCCTCCATCCGGCGCTGGAGTAGCCCCCATACCATATTTTATACCTGCCATCCTGCAAAAGAACGGCGGGCTGGGAGGTGTTGCCCTCATTCCAGCTGCCCGGTCCGCCGTGCGTGATAAGGGGATTTGCTGGAGAAGGCGTCCAATTGATGCCATCGGTGGACCATGCGTGATTGATTTGACTGGGTGGATTTGATATTCTCCCCGTATAGAACATCTCAAGTGAATTATCTGCATGGACGATGGGACTGCCAGCGCAGATGTGGTAGTATTCCTCACCGTCATCGATAAAATAATCCATGACAGGGTTGCTGCTGTACTTTGTCCAGGTAAGGCCGTCAGGGGAAGTGGCAAAACCGACCTGAAACCGCGCCTCGGCAATGCTTTCGGCACCAGAATACCACATGGCGTATTGACCGTTCCACTGGATGATACGGGCATAACCGACATACTCGGCATCGAACGATCCGCTTGGCCCAATCCCCAGAATCGTTTCGGGCGAATACCTTGCCCATGAGATACCATCGTCACTTGTCGCCAAATAAAGTTGGAAAATTCCTAGAGTATCGCAGGCCGTATAGTACATCCAGTACTGATTGCCGACTTTAATGACCTCCGGCCATTTCACCAGAGTTTCGTTTGCAGAGGCAGAATCGAGATGGGAAAGTACGGGTTCGGGGTAGATTTCCCAGTTGAGACCATCGGTTGAAGTGGCATAGCCGATTTCCTGACCCATATCGGATACACCGTTAAACCACATCTTGTAGATACCGTTATCAAACATGACATCGGGACCGGATACGGCAAGATATGCCCAGGACGATTTGCCATCCAGGACAGGATTGTATTCGTATTCGATAAATTCGAGATCTGGCCCGCCAAACTGGATGGACTGGCCGTCGAGGGAGACAGTGACGATAAGGGCAACTACGATAAAAGCAATGAAGGGGTTATGGCGGTGCATGTCCTTGGTTTCCATAAGTTGTATTGACCGGATGGGTTACCGACAACTACTTATAATAAGATCATACGAACAAAAGTGCAAGCATTATCGATCATTTTAGCAGCAGCATCTTGATTGACTTGCTGAACTCCGGTGTAACTAACCTGGCTATATAAATCCCTGTTGGCATTGCACGCCCCGCATGGTCTCGGGCATCCCACACGGCCCTGCGATATCCTGGTTGCACCTCCTGATCCACAAGTCTGATCACCTCCCGGCCAAGGATATCGTATACGACCAAGGTTACATAGGCTGCCTCTGGCAGGTCGTACCGGATGATCGATATTGGATTGAAGGGGTTGGGATAATTCTGATGCAGTGTGAATCGGTCGGGTAGATTTGGCCCTTGCTCTTCGATTCCAACAATCTTCACAAAGTATTCCTGCAATTCCAGACGGTAACTATCCATAAAGTCATTGGTGCCTTCATTCAGGACCTCACCCACGCCTCCAGCATGATAATGGTGTCCCACCTGGCTGGTATCACCGGCGTTGGATATGGTCATTCGGACTTTCGCGCATCTTGTAAATGTGCCGGCCGGCACTACCACCGTAGCCCCTGTATCCTCCACCAGAAATGAGAACGTACCACCCATCACGCTGAGCTCAAACTGCCAGGTACTACCGGGCACCATAGGTCCAAGATAACGCGGCGGGGGATCGAAAAATGTCGCGGAATCAACGTCCACGCTGCTGCCAAAGGCTGCCAAAAAAGAACCCGCAGAGTCAATCCCGTGCCAGGTGAACCATTCCCCTTGCGGCACTTCACCTGTCGGCCACATGGCTTCGTGGACGCGGTAATAGGTCTGATCATCAAAAGAGTCGATGGCTTCCACCTCTTTGCGGTAGGTGTATGAATTCTCCATTCCGTCGATCGAGTCCGCCTGTTGCACCCAGTAATTCCCGATAGAAAGAAGCCAATTGTCGCCGGCCTGCTGTGCGCACAAGGGTAATGCCGGTATAAGGCCGGAAAGGATGGCGAGAACCGCTAACTTGCATTTCATGATCGGCCCTCCATGAGATAGCAGAATTATGAATTGTTAAGCTAAGTAGATCACTTGGATTTGTCAATTCATGGCGCTAGGTTTTAACCTATAGTATTACCTGAAAGGGACTGCCTGAATGAACACCGAAGCCACGCCAGTACTGATATTAGGTGGTACCGGCCATTACGGTTCCAGGATCAGTAAAAGCCTGCTGGCAAAGGGTGAAGCAGTTAGGGTCCTTACCCGGAATCCTGACCGGGCCAGGGAAATCCTTGGCAACACGCCCGATATCATCTCCGGAGACATCACTTCAGCCGAATCCGTAAGGACCGCGCTCGATAATGCCAAAGCGGTAATTATCTGCGTATCGGCCATGAGCTGGGCAAACATAAAACGCATCCGGCAAATTGAACGAGATGGGGTTCTGAGCGTTCTTGAGGAGGCTAAAACCGCCGGTGTGAACCGCGTTGTCTATACATCGGGGTATGAAATACGCGAGGACTTTCTAGTGCAGATGAAAATGCGCGAGTTTGGTGAAATCAAGCTTGAAATAGAAGCCACGCTGGCTAACTCGGATTTGAACTGGACTATCCTCGGTTGCGCGCCATCCATGGAGCTCTTTTTCGCCTTCCTGCGCAACGGCAGGATGACCGTACCGGGTGGTGGTCCGCCGGCATTGCCAACCATATCACCTGATGACATCGGGGAACTGGCCGCGCAGGCAGTGCTGCGCCACGACCTGCAAGGTCAGCGCTTCCGTATGACCGGCCCTGAAGCGCTCTCCTTTCCCGCAGCTGCCAGACAAATATCGAAGGTGACGGGGAATGATATCAAAGTACTAAAAATACCTTTGTTGCCGTTCAAGCTGGCTTCAATCATCACGCGGCCGGTCAATCCGTTCATCCGGCACCTTTACTGGAGCATCAAGCTGCTGAACAATTTTCCCCAGGACCTTGCGGACGGGGTCCCCCGGGATCATGCCCTGCTGCGTGATACCTTTGACTATACGCCCACAACCTTTGAAATGGAGATACGGAAAAGGTTTAACCTGTGACTGAGGATTGATCGGCCGATCATATTTGGCGGCGGGGTCCCATCGAGTCTCAAGCCCCCAGCCTCAAGTCGCTTTTTATTTTAAAAGCAACATCTTGATGGACTTGGTGTACCCCGGTGTCACCAATCTGGCGATGTAGATGCCGGAGGGGAATCCCCGTCCATTCCATTGGATTTGATGATAGCCCGACTCCTTCTTGGTAGGGCTTTCGACCAAACAATGAAGTCATTCCTCCTTGGAGGGCCACCACTCTTCAGATCCCCCAATTCTACCAAGCGGCATGATACCTAAAGGACTCTCCTCTTCCGGGAGTGCCATCACCTCCTTCACGGAACTGTCGCTGAAGGCGCCTATAAGCACAGTTCCAATTCCTAAGGATACCGCCTGAAGGTAAATGTTCTGGGTGGCATTGCCGACCTCGATGTGAACATACCTTCGGGCTCGTTCGCCATATTTCACAGCCGTTCGTTCGTAGACGGCGGATATAACCACTGCTGCCGGCGCAGTTGCTATCTGGACTTGTGTAAAGGCTGCCTTGGATAGCTGTGCCCGCCTATCACCTTCAAGAACTCTCACGATCTTGTGATCCGAAGGGTAGTACCGGTATACGCCTTCAGGTAAATCGTCTACATTCCCGGCAACAAGATACAGTTCAAGCGGGTATAAGGCCCCCGCGGAAGGAGCGGTTCTAAGGCCACCCTGCCATTGCGATCCACGCCAGACAGAGGAAGGATTTTCTATCTTCATGGTCAATCCCTGTGCCGCCCATAAGATCTGTGATATCTCGGAAATGCTAAGTGGATCTTCCGTGTATTTCCTGATGGATCTTCTTGTGAGAAGCGCCTTCTCGACAGATGTACCACTATCATGCCTCGGACTTGGT
The DNA here is from genome assembly GCA_030640955.1 of Fidelibacterota bacterium. Lineage (GTDB taxonomy): Bacteria > Fidelibacterota > Marinisomatia > SCGC-AAA003-L08 > TS1B11 > DAOWIJ01. The sequence goes on along the minus strand of DAOWIJ010000254.1, from coordinate 6,891 downwards.
AACCTTATTTCTAATTGATCTTGAACAGGCCCTCCTTGGGGAATTTCTTTCGTGAAACCACTGGTTGGATGAAGTAGAGAGGTGATCAGCAACATAAACGGACATAAGGTAGCAACTTTCACGGGAATTCTCCTGATTTATACAGATTTTACGTCGCCAGAGCCTCCTATCCCTGTCCAGGTTTAATACTAAGAAAAAGACACAGCATCTCCAAGAATTTTTACCGCCTGATATAATTAATGATCTTTATAAACTGATCCGGTATTTAATGGTTCGAATCCGGTACTATATGACCTTGGAATAGTATAATCTCTCTCGTAGTTTTCAATGCCATGGTCCATATCTCATGTAGGAATTAAAGTGGGCAAGCAGCAATCAGCCGGAGGTCGTGCCGGACAGTCGCTGCGGGAATCAGACTGGGTCCGGGAGATTCGCGCCGGTGATCAGGGAGCCTATAAACAGCTGTTCTACCAGTACTGCCAGCCCCTTGCCAATTATGCCCGCCGCTTCGTTCAGGATTCCCAATTAGCGGAAAACCTGGTACAAGAAGTCTTTCTCCAAGTGTGGATGCGCCGCGCCAGTCTGGATCCCAACCGGGATATAAAATCCTACCTGTATACCGCTACTCGCAACCGCGCCCTGAACGAGTTAAGACACGCCCGGCTTGAAACTGCAAGCGCCGGGGACCCGGCACTTGCAGTCCCACAGCAGAAAACCCCTGAAGATGAATGGGATCAACAACAGGTTGCTTTGCAGGTGAATAGAGCTATCGCGCGATTACCGAAGCGATGCCGGGTTATTTTCTCAATGAGCAGGTTTGATCAGCTGACCTATGCGGAGATTGCGGAGCATCTGAATCTCTCCATCAAAACCGTGGAGACACAGATGGGCCGGGCCCTGAAAGCGCTCCGACGCAGCTTGACCCATTTGATTTCCATCCTCCCCTGACTGCCCTCCAGGTGGCAATAGCAGGTCCTGCTGGCGCCAGGGTGCCTGCCCTATTCATATCTCCAATCGACTATCGCGCCACTGCACTCGGAAAATATTTGTAGGGGTATTCGCCGCCTCGCGTGTATTACTGGTAAGATGAACGATTCGATTGTAAAAGCAGGGAGAATAAAGCAGTGAGTGAACCATCTGATTGGACTTTGTTGGCCCGTTACCTGGCGGGCGAGTGCAGCGCCTCCGAGAAGATCCAGGTTGAGACTTGGATGGCAGCCGACACCGACAACCGGCTGCTGGTGGAGCGGATGCAGGTTATCTGGGATACCCCGGAGCCGGCGCCGGTGGAGGTCAATGTGCAACAGTTATGGCTTCAGGTAGCCGACCAGGCCGGGCTTTTGGAACAAACCCGCGGCAGGCGAATCACCGACCGGTTCCGTGCATCAATTCATACGGTAATCGACACCTGGCGGTACCAACCGGCTACCCGGCTGGTTTGGCGTTACGCGGTAGTTGCGGTACTGGTGATCTCCTTGCCATTACTGGTAGCCAACTGGGTCGGCTGGTTGCCCTGGCAATCCGGCACACAGCAGTTGATTACGATCCAAATGTCTAACGCGCAACGGAGTCGGTTCGTACTTAGTGATAGTTCCAGCGTGATTCTGGATGCCGGATCAACCTTGCGTTATCCCGAAAAATTTGCGCGGGATTCACGTGATGTTTTCCTGAACGGCGAAGGATTCTTTAAGGTTAATACTGATGCCGGCCGGCCGTTTACCATTCACGCATCGGACGCACTCATCCAAGTGTTGGGTACCAAGTTCAATGTGCGGGCCTGGGAGCCTGACCAGCGCGTGCAGGTGGCGGTATCGGAAGGCCAGGTGTCTTTGCGCCCCGCATCGTCATCCACCGTGGAAGTGGTGGTTATCAATGAAGGCGAGGGCAGCGTGATGCCGCTGGACGGCAAGCCAACGGAGCCGGAGTTGATCGCCGTTGATGAACAGTTAGGTTGGATGCATAACGAAGCGGTTTTCAGAGACGTGCCCTTAAAAGAGGTGCTCTATCAGGTTGAGCGCTGGTACGATTTGAGTTTCGAGTTGGCAGTCCCCAGTGTCGCTGATGAACGTGTCGCCATCTACCTGCGAAATAACTCGGTCCAGGACATCCTGGAACTCATTTCAAGCCTCACCGATATGCCCTTCAAACGCATTGGTAGCGTTGTACATCTGGGGCTTCCCCCGGAGCGAACACCAAGCGGAATTGAGGAAGATTAGTACGGATAGCCAGGCTATTTGCCAACATTTTATTTATTCGAAAGGTGGCCATGATTTTGCATCATAGAAATATGTTAAAGTGGCAAACTATCTTATCACTATTTATACTGACCGGACTGCTGGGACAGACGCCATCCAAACGCATTACCGGCTCCAGGCTCCAGGAAGTGCCAAAGGACCTGCAGGTCCGCATCTCAGTCCATCTCGAGAATGTTCCCTTACAAAAGGTGTTGGACGAAATCAGTGCGCAGGGGAACTTTGATCTTAGCTACAACATTGACCGCCTGCCATTGGACCAGCTGATTACGTTGGATGTGACCGATGTCTCTGCCCTGCACGCGCTGCAAACAGTCAATAAGCTAACCAGGACAAACCTTCGGATGACCAGTTTGGGCAATTTCGTTATTGTCCCGGCGCCACCACGACCAGGATTTATCAGTGGACAGGTGACCGACAAGGCCACGGGAAAACCCTTGAGGGGGGTAAGTGTATTCCTTCTGGAATCGTATCATGGCTCAGCCACCGATCAGATGGGACGCTTTGAAATCACCCGGGTGGAGCCGGGCGAGCATACTATTCAGGCCACGATGATGGGTTATTTACCGCAGGTCGTGGAGTCAGTGGCCTATAATGGTTATGATCCTGTTGAGGTGCAAATCGCACTGGAGCAGACCGTCATTCAATTGAGTGAAATTGTAATCACCGCCGGGCAGTTCTCCCTGATGGAAGACATCCCCGTAGCCACCCTGGCACTTAGGGCCGAGAACGTACGAACTTTCCCTCAGTTGGGTGAGGATATCTATCGGGCGGTGAGCCGCTTGCCGGGCATTACCAGCAACGATTTCGCCGCCGGGTTTTACGTCCGTGGCGGCGAAAATGAACAGGTGCTGGTGCTCCTGGACGGGATGGAGATTTATAAACCTTTCCATATGCAGGAGTTGGACGGCTTCATGAGCATTATCGATGTAGAGAGCATCCGGAGCGTTGACCTGATTACAGGCGCCTTCCCCGCTCAATACGGTAACCGACTCAGCGGCGTGTTCAATCTTAAGACCATCTCCGCTCGACCGAAACAAAAACGCACCTCAGTGGCCATCAGTTTCCTCAACGCCCGCCTGCTGACCGAAAACAGTTTTGCCAAGGGTCGTGGTCAATGGATGCTTTTAGCCCGCAGAGGTTATCTGGATGTAATTATGAATAATGCGGGTGAAGATGAGATCGGGGCTCCCTTTTATTATGACGTTCTTGGCAAAGTCCACTTCAACTTAAATCCCAGCCATAGCATATCTGCTCACATCCTGACTGCCTATGATAGTTGGGAGATACCTCTGTTTGCTGAAGATGATGAGCGCTCCGAAAAACTACACAACAGCCACAATAATGACTACCGGTGGCTGACCTGGTATAGTCAGTGGAACAGTCGGTTGAAATCCCGAACCCTGGCTTCATACGGAAGTGTGGCGGATTGGCAGGCTGCCGCTGTCTATGATAGTATCGATTATCGCAACGAATTGGCGGAATACCGATCCGACGACATTTTACAGCAATATGGATTGAAACAGGATTGGACCTGGGATATTTCAGACAATTATCTGCTGAAATGGGGTTTTGATGCCAAGAGTATTACTTCTCATATCAATTATTACCATAGATACGAGAAATTCCTGGCATTGTACGGCGGCTATTGGACCGAGGGCTACGATTTCAGGTCGGTCTACGGTACAAATAATGGGATTGAATTCAGTAGTTATGTTTCACAGAGAATTCGTCCTTCTGCTCCCCTGGCGGTTGAACTGGGTATCCGCTATGATAAAGAAGCCTGGAATCGTAAGAATCATTTGAGTCCCAGGTTTAACCTGGCATATAATCTCACCGAATACACCGTAGCTCGGATTGGCTGGGGCCATTATTACCAGGCGCCGGCCTATCCCCGGGAACTTTCCAAATATGGGGACGACGATTATTACGCTGCGGAAAGAGCCGAACACCGGGTAATCGGCATTGAGCATGATTTCGCCGGTGGCGTCAAAATTCGGGTAGAGGGCTATCAGAAAGTCCTTACTTCGCTTCAGCCCCATTACATCAACTGGTCACGCATGGTTCTCAATATATTGCCGACATTGACTGAGGACCGCATGCGAGTGGAACCCGATCGTGGCGAGGCCGTGGGCGTTGAATTCTACCTGCGCCATGAGACCGGCGGTGCGCTGAGCTACTGGGTGAGTTACTGCCTCTCCAGGACCACTGAGCGCATCGACGGGACCTGGGTGCCCCGTTATTACGATCAACGGCATACGTTCTATTGTGATGTATCCTGGAAGCCCAACCTTAAATGGCGCTTAAACCTGGCCTGGCAATATCATTCCGGCTGGCCATACACTGCAGCCAAGGTTGTCGATCTCCATAAAAATCCGGGGGGCTATTGGGATTGGCGCTGGGGCGCCGGACCGTTATATGGCGAACGCTATCCGGACTACAACCGTTTGGATTTACGTATCAACCGCGCCTTCCATACCGATTACGGCCAGATAACCGCTTTCCTTGAAATCAGGAATATTTTGAATCGTTTAAACCAACGTGAGCATCATTTTCAAGGTCGGTTAGAAGAAATCGGTGATGGAACCGAGGCGGAAGTTTATATATCCACAACCGATACCATGAATTGGCCGAGCATAGTACCTTCATTCGGCGTCAGCTGGGATTTTTAGGATGATCAAGGAAGGTCCATCTGGTGGCATGAGGCTACGGCAAATGGTGGTGTTTGGAACGGTATTGGCGCTTGGTCCCCTGGCAAGCCAGGATGATACCACCTTGGTCCATCTGGAGCAGCTGGGCGGTCACCTGGCCCCCCGGGCACTGCTCGATACAGTGACATTTGAACAGGGTGATATCACGCTTGAGGATGCCCTTGATTTACTTGTTACCAGGGGAAATTTGAATCTGAGTTTTAACCGTAGTCGGCTACCATTAGGACAAATGGTATCCTTGCAGGCGAAAAATACAACCGCCCTTGATGCGCTGCTTTCAATATTGGATCAAACGGCGACTGAGCTGGTGATCACAACCAACGGGCAGTTGGTGGTCATCCCCTCAAAAGCCGATGTACAGCGGCCGTGAACTGGTCGGTGGAATACGATTTAGAGAATATCTATTAAGGAAAACGGACGATGTATCATAGATATATTAATTCACTGACGTTTCTGGTGCTGGCCTTCATTCTATTGGCCGTCAGCTGTTCCACTAAATCATTCGACAGCCATCAGTCTAATTACCCACTCGCGGAGGATCAGGGCCTGAATGGCAAAGCCTTGGAGTGGCTGGTAGAAGAGATCGATGTGGGTAGGTACGGTAGTGTGCGCAGTTTGGTTGTGATGCGTAACAGCGAGATAGTCCTGGAAGAATATTTCGAAGGATACTCGCGGGATACTCTGCAATCGATCTACTCCGTAACCAAAAGTGTTATTTCCACACTTATCGGTATAGCTATTGATCAAGGTTACGACATTCAATTGGATGCACCGATGCTGAACTACTTTACCGAATATCCCGATATTCAGAATATGGATGCCTGGAAGGAGTCGATCACGATCAGGCATCTGTTAAGCATGTCGGCCGGGTTCGACTGGAACGAACTGGATGTACCGTACGCCGACTCCACCAATATTTTCAATGCCTGGGACCTGGCGGAGGATGAGATCCAATTTGTGCTTGACCGGCCGGTTGTGGCCCAACCCGGCGCCGAGATGTCCTATAATTCCGGCCTTAGCCAGCTGCTATCGATAATCCTTACCAAGGAAACGGGGCAATCCGCCAGTGAATTTGCTGCGGAAAACCTGTTTAATCATCTCGGGATCACTGAGTGGTCCTGGTCGGCCCTGAATGATTCTGTCAGTAATGGAGGCTGGGGATTGAAGTTGCGCCCTGTTGATATGGTTAAATTCGGCCGGCTTTTTCTTCAGCAGGGCTATTGGGATGAGGCTCAGGTAGTCCCGGAGGAATGGGTGGCTGTCTCCACCGACAGTCTGGGGATAATGAGCATCTGGACCAACTACGGCTATCAGTGGTGGCGTTACTCCAGTGAAATGGTCGAGGCCGGATTGCTGGATAGCACCGGGATCTACTTCGCCTCCGGTTACGGCGGTAAAATCGTGTGGGTCATACCCTATTACAATATGGTTATTGTGTTAATAGCCGCCAATAGCGACGACTATGCGAAGGGCGAAGCGATGTTCTGGGATTATTTACTGCGCATAATTGAGAGTTGAAGCCCCAGGCTGCATATATATCTTCATATCACCCCGTAGACCCTCCAAGACAATCGCAATCTTCGTCGCCGCCGGGTATTCCCCGCGGATCCTACGCCTAATCTTACGAACCACTGATTCTGACTTCTTCCCTGACATCTCGAGACCCCTTTGCTTGCTGTTCAACTTAGCAAAAGTGTTTCTTTGTTCTAGGCACAACTGGTCCACATTACTCTGACACCAGACACAGTTGGCATGTGACTTGTGGGGTGATGGTTTTCGTCCTTCGTCAGGCTCCATTAGACTTAGAGGTGCAAAATGACCCTGAATAGCATTATACTCATGTATCTGAACCAGGTTTGTTTCACCTCTTACCACAACCGAGGGCTGAGTAAGTCTATGACAGGCTTTAAACCCACAGTTTATGTCCT
>DAOWIJ010000144.1 GCA_030640955.1 Fidelibacterota bacterium | reverse complement strand
TGGTGAGGTTATATCCAATTGGGTGGTCTGCTCGACCAGATTGGACATGAGGGCCTGGTAGTTGTGCAACTCCTTTAGCTCATGCTCGCGCTTCAACCAGTTCTCCAGCAAGCCGCCAATGCCCTCAGCCCCTGGAAAAGAAAGGATGCTCTCTACACCAGCGGTATTATGGATCGCCAGCAACCCGAGTAACGTATGGTTGTCAACCAGGGGCCTGATCAGGATTTGCCCGGCGCCGGCTTTGCCAGGCGAAGCGGCCAATAACTTACTGACAGTCGGCGTCAGCGTTGTCAGCTCCGGGATCCACTCGGTCTGGTCTGCAGTTTGCATGGCCGCTGCTGTTTTACCGGCGATCCTTTCGGCGAATCGCCATTTTTTTTCGCGACTGCTTTGTAAGACCAATTCCTGCGCCTGAGATTGGTAGATGGCATAGCTGCTGTCAGGCAGCAAGCTTTCCAGCAAGTTCAAGACTATTTCCATGCCGGGCAGCACATTCCCCTTGTTGATATTTCCGCTAGTGGTGGAAGGCATAACCGAACAATATCGATAGCACTTGCATTGTACAATACACCCATGCCGGAATGCCAGTTACCAGCATGGGTTACGCGATCTCAAGCAATGGCTCGAGAGTAGGTGTTAAATTTAAGAAGGGGCGCGAAGGCTATCTAATAAATAATTGCCGCCAGGATTATTGGTTTACATACTTGATCTGTCTGGAATAATCCCTGCGTGTAGTATCGCTGGCCCCGGTTTTGGCGGTGTCCCGGCTTGAGGCGGTAAATGCGGGCGATTTGTCCGGCGCCGATGGCGTGGCCGCCGGCGCTTGTCCGGGGGGTGTTTCTGCCTGGATGGATGGAATGATTGGCTCTATTAAGGGAGCTGTATCCCGCGTCAAAATTCCACCGATCAATAGTACGACAGCGATCATGGCTGCCGAGATAGTAGCTAAAGAAACCGGTGAAAATCCGAACGCCCTGGGCTCAAGTAATTGCTGCCACCAGACAGGTTTCCGGTTTTGCTCCATGCGAATGCGCTTTTGAAGATCGGGGACAAAACCCGGTGATAAAGAGACAGTCAATCCCGCTTTAAGACGAATCCTGATGGATTGCATTTTTTCAAGCAATCGCGCGCAATGCGGACAAACTGACTTGTGGCTGTTTAAGGCCTTCTGTTCCTGGTAGGTTAGCTCCGAATCCAGGTAAGGCGATACATTTTCACGGAACTTGGAACAATCCATTCAGATGGCTTTCCTCCTATCAACTTCAAGGTTGGTCAGTATCTCCTGTAATCTTAAACGCGCTCGATTCACCCTTGACTTTACAGTACCCAGAGGGATTTTCATGATTTTACTAATTTCATCGTAAGAAAGTTCCTGCACATCGCGCAGAATTATTACCGTACGGAAATGTAGCGGCAGTTTTGCGAGGGCCGCCCTGATCATTTCCTCGGTCCGGGCGCCTTCGTGCAGAACAGCGGGTGTGTCATCGGTGGACGGCAGTTCAATCTCACGCTCACCGAACCCCAGGGCGCTCATGTTAAATGTGGCCCGCCTGCGGCGCTTGCGCAGTTCGGTCCGGGCAAGATTGCCGGCAATGGTATAGATCCATGTAGAAAATTTGGCGATCTCGCGGTAGGAATGACGGTGAGTATATACTTTTACCAGGGTATCCTGAACCAGGTCTTCGGCATGATCAGCATCCCCGACAAAACGGTAGATGAAGGAGAATAGACGATCCTTAAAACGCTTGACGATTTCCAGGTATGCGTTTTCGTTACCGGCCTGAAACCTGGCGATCAGCTCCTCATCGGTATATTCGTGTATGTTTACCTGTTCTTCCGGCATAGGCTTGCTATCAGAGCTACGACCACAACACCTGGATCGACGCTTTCGGTTTTCAGTCTTACATCGGCGGCCAGCAATAGACGCAGGCAGCGGGCTGTCTCACCAGGTGAATAGGCCCCGGCCATTGCTGATAAGGCCATACTCACCGGTTTGTTCAATCCAGTGTAGGTTTCTTTACTGACCGTACCGGACTGCATGAACAGCAATTGATTGAACAGGGCGCCCAGACCTGCCACCAGTTGTGTGGCGACGGCGCCATATTCCAGCAGGGAAACCGCGATGGCCAGGGCCTTGCCCGATTGTCTTCTGGCCACGGCTTCCTGCAGCTGCCAGGGCTTGAATGTACGGTTCATGCCAACCTGCTCTTCCACCAACTGCCGGGTCACCAGTTCACCATCCGGCAACTGGGAAAATATTTTCTCAAGCTCACTGGTCACGTGGCCGGCAGAATCGCCGGCAGCCTCCATGAGCTGGTCCAATGCGGCTGGTTCCAGTGAATAGCCTTTCAATTTAGCATAGTAACCGGCCCACATCCTCAATTTGTCTGGGAATGGCGGGCGGGTATCAACCACAACCGCGGCCTTGGCCAGGCTTTTTTGCAGCCCTTTACGCGGTTGGTGCTCCTCAAACAGCAGCATCAGGCATTTATCCTCATTGGGGGAAGCAGCATACTGCAACAGTTCGTCCCGGGCCTTGCCGGTAATCCGTTGCGTCTGGCGGGCCACCAGTACCTGCCGGGTCTGGAACAGGCCATAGGCATTCAGCTCGGCCAGTAGATCTTCGGACCGGTCATCGTCTAGAGACAGCACCTTTTTGCGCTCACCAGCCGGAAGGAACTGCTCCGTTACCTGCGAGATCAGAAAATCCTCCAGGAAAGCATCGCCACCGGCCATCACATATACCGGCGCAACCTGCCCGGACCGGACCTGCTCGATTACCTTATCATATATTGTGGCGGCCATGGGGTTATTCAATTCTTGAAAATGATTTTACCTGTTAAACGGCTGAGTTCCTGTGCTCGCGCAAACTGACCAAAATATTAGCTAACAGGGCAAAAGTGAATCCCGGCACCAGTGAATATAATTGATCCCCAGCCGGGATATTGTCCCAGATGATGATGGTCGTAAAGCCCACAATCATCCCTGCCAGGGTACCGTTGCGGGTAGCTTTCGGCCACCATAAGGCCAACACCAGGGCGGGACCAAAGGCTGCTCCCAGGCCGCCCCAGGCGAACAACACCTTGTCGAACACCGACCTGGGGAGCTGGGCCAGGCCCACGGCCAACAATCCGATTACCAGCGTCACCACCCTGGACAGCAACACCAGCCGCTTCTGGTCAGCATCCCTGTTGAAGGACTGGTGGTATACGTCTTCGGTCACCGCGGAGGTAGTCACCAGCAGCTGCGAATCAGCGGTAGACATCATGGCGGCCAGCGAGCCACTGATCAGTATACCGGCCATCCAGGCCGGCAGGATACTCAGGGCCAGCTCGGGCATCATCTTTTCGGGATCGGGGAAATAGCCCGCGCCGAAATATGCCAGGGCCACCAGCCCCATTAATACCGCGCCACCGTATGACAACACCGCCCATACTATGGCTATCTTCCTGGCGGTGGGGATATCTTCCCGGGAGCGAATACTCATGTAGCGCATGTGCAAATGGGGTTGACCCACGTATCCCAGACCCACACCAAAGCCACCCAGAACTCCGGCCAATAAAGTTAGCCCGGAACGGCCCCCGGAGGCGCTGACAAACCGGGGATCAATAGCACCGATCTTATCAACCATGCCACTGACTCCACCGACATGCGCCAGTCCTATCAGCGGTAGGAGCACCAGGGCCGCCAGCATGATCCAGCCCTGTATGAAATCGGTCCAGGCTACCGCGAAAAAGCCGCCCATGAGGGTATAGAATACAATGATCGTGGCGCCTGCCAGCACACCGGACATGTGCGACCAGCCGAAGGTCTGCTCCAGCGATTTGCCGGCGGCATCGAACTGGGCCGCGATATAAAAGGTGAAGCTGAAGGCGATGACAGCCGTGGCCACCAGTCTGATGGCGGGGTCGTTAGCGCGGAAGCGTAATTCGAGAAAGCGGGGCAGCGTCAGGGCGCCCAGCCTGGCGCTCTCCGTACGCAGCCTGCCGGCCACCAGGTACCAGGAGGCGATTATGCCGAGCACACCACCTAATGCTGTCCAGAGGGCCGGTTCCAGTTTGACACCGCTGGGATCACCCAGGCCGGTGGCGTACGCCAGCCCCGTCAGCCCCAGCAGCATCCAGCCGCTCTCACCGGACGCACGCTCGGAAAATGCTGCTACCCACGGTCCCAGTCGGCGGCCAGCCAGAAGGAAATCGGGCAGGGTCTTGTTCAACCGGGCGGTCAGCAGGCCAACGGTAAAAATGACCAGCAGATAAACACCAAACCCGATGGCGACAGCATTCATTGACGCTTCCTCAATTCAATGACGGACGACAGAATATGTGGCACTCCAGGGGAAATTTACAACACGAAAATGACTATCAGACCGACCAAAGTGGTATACCCGGCAAAAATAAACAGCTGGCCGCGCTTTATGATGGCCAGCAGCCAGGCGATAACGGCGTAGCCGGTGGCAGCAGACACCAGGAAGGCCATGAAGTATTCTGCCCGGTAAGGCGTTGTGTCCCAGGCAAGATCGGGCAGTTGCAGCACGGCAGCGCCCAGAATGGCGGGGATGGCCAGCAGGAAGGAAAACCTGGCCGCCCGGGGTCCACCCAGGCCCAGCCACAGACCAGCGATAATGGTAACCCCCGACCGGGAGATGCCGGGCATGATGGCGATAGCCTGGGCCGTGCCGATAGCCAGGGCCAGAAGCCAGGTCATTTTGCGGTCAGTGTCACGGCACCAGCGGCTGGACAGCAGCACCGCCGAAGTGACCAACAGCATATAACCGGATACGGCCACGTTATCAAAGGCGGCCTCAACAGTATCCTTCAGTGTCAGTCCAACGGCCACGGCGGGTAAAGTAGCTACTACGAGGTAACCGATTTCCCGGCGGACAGCCCCCCCGGTGCGGCCTGCCAGGATCGAGCCGCGTACCAGCCGCCGGATGTCATTCCGGAAGTAGATCAGTACGCTGACCAGCGTGCCCAGGTGCAGTACGATTTCAAGCAGCAGTCCCGGTTCCCGGATGCCCAGCAGATGTTGCCCCAGCACCAGGTGGGCCGAACTGCTGATGGGCAGAAATTCGGTGGCCCCCTGTACGATACCCAGTATAAAACTGTTCAGTTGGCTCATTATGCACCTATCCCGTGCTATACAGGAATGCGATCATGCGACCGGCGCCTGTACCATCCCGGCGGTAGCTGTGGCACTCGGTACTGCAGTGGCTGCACACGCCTGCTGTTTCAATGTTACCGGGGTCGATACCCGCTTCCGTCAACTGTTGTAGAATAGCGCCCATCAGATCAAGCTGGTATCGGCCTCGATCATTTGCCTGCCAGACATCCGGGGGGAATTTTTCGATTACTTCTTCGCCTACCTCATAGCAGGCCTGCACAATGGTTGGTCCAATGAATACCTTAAACCCGGCCGGCCCCAGTCCAACGGAGCGGGTCAGATCGAGGCTGGCCTGAATGATTCCATCGGCGGCGCCCCGCCAGCCAACGTGCACAAGTCCCCTTACTCCGCTGGCAGGATGATAGAAATATAATGGCGCGCAATCGGCCACCTGCAGGGTCAACGCTATGGCGGGATCGGCGGTAAACAGTCCGTCGGTATGCTCATGCACCTGGCCCGGGCGGGCCCACTGGACAGTGGGAGTATGCTTCTGATGGGGAATGCCCACCTGGGCCGGCTCAAGGTTCAGTTCGCGCAACAGCTGTTGGCGATACTCATCCAGTGAATGGGCTGCGTTAAAGCCATTTTTTTTGCTCAATATTGCCCGGATGGAACCATCCCCCAGTTGGGACGAAAAGTCAAACCAGTCAGTCTGCCGGTGCGCGTTCAACCGGGCGAGCCTACTCTGGCGTTTCGCATACCAATATAGCCAACAATTCCACACATATGATGGCTGAACTTTAGGCTATTCCCACTCGATGGTGCCCGGCGGTTTGGACGTGATGTCATAAACCACACGGTTAACGCCGGTTACTTCGTTGATGATCCGGTTGGAGCAGGTATTCAGTACTTCCGGGGGCATACGGTACCAGTCTGCCGTCATGCCGTCGGTGCTGGTCACGGCCCGTAATGCGATCAGGTTTTCGTATGTCCGCGCGTCGCCCATGACGCCCACCGTTTTTACCGGTATCAGTATGGAAAAGGCCTGCCAGATGCGGTCATATTCGCCGGTTTCCTTGAGGACTTCCAGATAAATCCGGTCGGCCTCCCGCAGAATGTCCAGTCTCTCCTTAGTGATCCCCCCGATGATGCGCACGGCCAGTCCCGGCCCCGGGAAAGGATGGCGTTTGATGATTTCCTCGGGCATGCCCAGCTCACGGCCCAGGTTGCGCACCTCATCCTTGAACAGCTCGCGCACCGGCTCGATGAGTTTGAACTTCATATCCTCCGGCAGCCCGCCGACATTGTGGTGGGATTTAATGGTATGGGTAACGCCCAGGCCTTCCCCCGATTCGATGACATCGGGATAGAGGGTGCCCTGGGCCAGGAAGGCGGCCGGTTCCATTTTTTCCGCCACCTCTTCAAAGGCCCGGATGAACTCGCCACCGATTATTTTGCGCTTTGCCTCCGGGTCCTCCACACCCTGCAGGGCTGCGATAAACCGGTCAGAGAAATCAAAAAGATTGATCTTGAGCCCCAGACCCGCCTCCAGAAATGACACCACCTGCCGGGCCTCGTTTTTCCTGAGCAATCCGTGATCGATAAACACACAATTGACCTGATCACCGAGGGCGCGAGTCATCAGGGTGGCCACCACCGAGCTGTCCACGCCACCCGACAGCGCGCAGAGCACGTTTTCCAGGCCCACCTCCGCCTTGACCCGGGCACTGATATCCGCAACCTGACGTGAGGCATTCCAATCGGGCTTGCAGCCGGCGATATTGAACAGAAAATTTGCCAGGATCTGGCCGCCATCAGGTGTATGCTGCACTTCGGGGTGAAACTGGGTCCCGAGCAGGGGCCGCTCCTTATGCTTCACGGCGGCCACTACACCATTGGTCGATATACCGGTAACCTCCCAGCTGTCGGGGATACGCTCAACCCGGTCGCCGTGGCTCATCCATACGGGAATGCTTTCCGGAAGACTGGACAACAAGCCATCATGGTTACGGATATTGATCACTGCATGGCCGTACTCACCTGATTCGCCGGGAATAACGCTGGCCCCATCCAGGTGCAGAAGAGACATCATACCGTAACAGATGCCCAACACCGGTTTGCCCAGTTTCATAATATCCGGGTCCAGCCGGGGGGCTTGTTTGCCGGAGACCGAGGCTGGTCCACCGGACAGTATGATGGCGGAAATGTGGTCCGCGGCCAGCTGTTCGGCCGTGGTGTTGAACGGAACGATCTCGGAATACACCTGATGCTCGCGCACACGCCGGGCAATCACCTTGGTGTACTGGGAGCCAAAGTCCAGGATGGCCACCGTCTGCCGGTTTACTTCGGTTTGGAGAACAGATCCCAACTGGCGATGGTCTTTCTGGCCTTGTAATCGGTTAGATTGTAGTGTAGCGGCGTAATACTGACGCGACCGGCCTTCAGGGTCTCTTCATCGGTTTCAGGGACTTCGGAAACCACACGTTTGCGAGCCGACAACCAGTAGTATACCCGGTTGTTAGGGTCAACCCGGCGGTCGAAGTGATCCTGCCAGTCGGATTTGCCGTGTACGGTGAGCACATATCCCTGGCCGTTCATGGTACCGGCAGGCAGCTGCTCTACCGGCAGGGCGGGCACGTTAATGTTCAGCAGTGTCCCCGATGGCAGTCCGTGATCCAGCACCCCGCGGGCCACGTGATAGGCCACGGCCTGAGTGGGTTCGAAGCTGGACACCTCTCTGGCATCTACCGAGACAGCCAAACCGGGAACACCAAGAATGGTCCCTTCGGCGGCGGCCGATACGGTTCCTGAATAAATGACGCTCACACCCGTATTCCCCCCGTGATTGATGCCGGAAACAACCAGATCGGGTTTGCGGGAAAGCATCGACAACAGACCCAGTTTAACGCAATCGGCGGGAGTACCGGAGCAGGCGTAGGCGGACACCCCGTCCAAACCCAAATCGACCTCTTTGACCCGCAAGGGATCGGAGATTGTGATAGCATGCCCCATGGCGCTGCGCTCCACTTCGGGAGCGATGACCACAACTTCACCGACCTCTCGCATAGCCTCGGCGAGGGCCTTCAAGCCGGCAGCCTGAATACCGTCGTCGTTGCTAAGCAGTATTAGCGGCCTGCTCATAGCCGAAGAAAGAGATCAGATTAACCAGTGTAGATTTCAGGTCCTTGCGGTGAACGATGTGGTCGACAAAACCTTTTTCAAGCAGAAATTCCGCCCGTTGGAAACCCTCCGGCAGGTCCTGACCAATGGTCTGTTTGATGACCCGGGCGCCGGCAAAGCCGATCAGGGCGCCGGGTTCGGCCAGAATGACGTCGCCCAGCATGGCATAGCTGGCGGTAACGCCGCCGGTAGTCGGGTCTGTCAGGATCGAGATGAACAGCCCATCGGCTTCATTGAACAGGGCCAGTTTGGCGCTGGTTTTGGCCATCTGCATCAGGGACAGCGCCCCTTCCTGCATACGGGCGCCACCCGATGAGGAAATGGTGGCCATGGGAAAGCGGTGTTCCCTGGCATAGTCAATGGCCCGGGAAATCTTTTCACCCACCGCCGATCCCATACTACCGCCGATAAAAGAGAAATCCATCACGGCCAGTACAATGGGATACTTATTAATGGTGGCGGCGACGGTGATGACCGCTTCTTTCAGGCCGGTCTTCTTCTCGGCGGCTGCCAGCTGCTCAGTGTATTTTTTGCGGGCCTTGAACTCCAGGGCGTCTACGGAGGTCAGGCCGGGATTCAACTCGGTTATGGAGTTCGAGCCATCCAGCAGCAGATCGATGTAGCCATGACAGCCGATGGGAAAATGATGGGCGCAGGTCGGGCAGACCATCTGGGCCTTCTGCAACTCCTGGCGATAGATATATTCGCTGCAGCCGGGACATTTACTCCATAAGTCCTCGGCCACATTGCGCCGTTCGGTGGAAAGGATTTTCTGCTTGCTGCGTCTAAACCAGGCGGCCATTACTTGCAGCTACAGCTCTTTAGTGTACAGGTTTGCGTCCTGATCGGGACCATAATAATCCTTGCGCATACCCACCGATTGAAAACCGAGGCTCTGGTAGAGTCGGTTGGCGATTTCGTTATCCCGGCGAACCTCGAGAAAGACCCGCTGCAGATCATTTGCGCGGCAATGCTCCTCAACCGACTCCATCAGCGCCCTGGCAAGTCCTTTGCCGCGATGATCCGGATGCACCGCTATATTATGCAGCTGGAGTTCCCCTGCCACAACAATCCCAAGAGCGAAACCGGCCACTATGCCTTCGTCTTCCGCTACCAGGCCAATCCCCAGCTCATTATCGGTTAATTCTTCCTCAAATGATTCCCGGGACCACGGAATCGAGTAACAGTACTCCTCAATCGATATCAACTGGTCTATATCGTCAATGTGGGCGTTACGAATCAGCATGTTTTCGTGGCTTTACCTGAAATTCGTGCTGATAATCGGGCAATATTTCTTCTGGCTTCACTGCTTGGGACAAATCCGTAGTAAGGGCGAATTTACCCACTTTAACCGCGGAAGGACAGGCCTTGAGCCAACTAATAAGATGGTTGTCGGTAAATCTGTCAAGCAGGTAACCGGCTACTTGGGCAGTGCCCGCCAGCGGGACAAATTCCCGCCACTCCATTATTCTAATTTCACCTGCTGCTCCCCCCGGGCAGGGCATTGCGTAGACACTTGTTCCGTGTGACCAGGTCACTATCCACTCAGGGGATGACTCAGCCTCTCCTACCAGCAGAGATGGCAGTGAGGGTACGGGAACGACGGGTATACCGGCCCCGAAGGCCAATCCCCTGGCATAGCTCATGCCGATACGCAACCCGGTGAAGGAGCCTGGCCCGGAAGATACGGCCACTGCATCGAGGGATGAGGCAGCAAGTCCGCCCTGTTCCAGAATATCACTCACGTAAGCAGCCAGAAGCCGGTTGTGATCACGGGGCGCTCTGGTTTCCCTGCTGCCGATCAGGACGCCATCAGCAAACAAGGCCGTGCCACAGATATCGTAGGCGCTTTCAATGGCCAGCAGGTTCATAAACCGACCTCGATCAGCCGGATATTCTCAGCCCGGCCATGCCGGAAATAAAGGTGGAGCGCCTCAGCCGGCAACAGGGTAGCGATGATCTCCGCCCATTCAATTACGGTGAAGGCATCGGCATCGAAATAATCGGTGATCCCCAGACTGAGCCAGTTGGCGGGATTGGGCTCGCGGTAGCAATCCAGATGATAAAGGCGCACGGGATCACCATATTCGTGTACCAGGGCAAAGGTGGGCGATGCTACGTCCTGATCGACTCCCAGCCCCCGGGCCATACCTTTGACGAAAGTCGTTTTGCCGCTGCCCAGCTCGCCGTGCAGAGCAACCGTCGGATTAACGGTGAGAGTCTGGACGAATTGGACTCCCGCCGCTATGGTCTCCTCGGCGTTATTGGTTGTGGCACCGGTCCACATGGTGTCATCTGCCCTCTCTGGGAGTTAACGTGGCTACCGGCACTATCATTTCTTCCAGTGAGATGCCGCCATGTTGAAAGCTGCCTTCGAACCGTTTGACGAACCGGTGATAGTCGGATGGAAAGACGAAAAAATTCCGGTCTCTGGCGATGATGTAGTTGGTGTTGATATCTGTTGACGGCAGAAAATATTCGGCCGGCTTTTTTATCGTTAAGCCGCCCTTTTCAGGACTTCTCAGGTTCTTGCCATACTTATAGCGTACCCCCGATGAAGTGGTACGGTCACCGGACACCTTAACAGGTTTGTCCACCATGATGGAACCGTGATCACTGGTGATCACGACCGTAGTATCTTCCCACTCGCTGACAGTCCGGAGCAAGTCCAGAAGCCACGATTTTTCCAGCCAGGAACAGATAGTCGACCGGTAGCCTGCCTCGTCAGGCAGTATTTCCAGGATCACATCGCTTTTGGCCCGGTGATGAGCCAGTAGATCGACGAAATTGACTACCATGGCCAGTAAGCGTGTATCCCGATATTCGCCCATCCGGGCCAGTACCTTGCGACCCTCGTCGGCCGTTAAAATCTTAAAGTACTTCATGGGCGCATCAAGGAGATGTGACCGTTGCAGATAATCCGCAAGAAACCGGTATTCCATGCTGTTCTGGCTGGTCTCGCTGCGCCACATCTCATTCCATTCGTCCGCGTATTTCCGCTGCAACTCACTCGCCAGCATCCCGCTGAAAATGGCATTGCGGGAAAACGGTGTGGCCGTTGGCAGCAGGGACAGATGAATGTCATCTTCGATGGCATAGCGGTCTTGCATCAGGACCCGCATGGCCTTCCACTGATCCAGGCGCAGACAGTCCATCACCAGGAAGACGACCTGTCTGCCATCATCCAGGTGGGGACGGACGAATTTATCCAGCACCTGGTGGGAAAATACAGGTCCTTCAGGGGCCTTCAGCCAGTCCAGATAGCGTTCCGACGCCAACTGCCCGAAGCGCTGGTTGGCCGTGATATGCTGCTCGGTCAGCAACTGCTCCAGACCCAGATCATGATGTTCGTCAAATTCAATGTCCCAATCGGTGAGTTCATGGAATATCTCGATCCACTGGTCGAGAGTCCCGGCTTCATCCACCTTGCTGCTCAGGCCCTGGAATGCTTCCAGATAACGGCTGGCAGCTTTGTCCCCACGGATACGGGTCTTATCCAGTGCCGATTTGCAGGCCATGAATATCTGGCTGGGGTTTACCGGTTTGGTGAGATATCCGGCGATATTGGCGGCAATGGCTTCATTCATGAGCCACTCTTCCTCATTCTTGGTGATCATGATCACCGGCAGGGCGGGATTGAGCTCATTAATGGCCTGTAGGGTACTGAGGCCATCCATGCCGTCCATCATTTCATCCAGCAGGACCAGGTGGAAAGAGCCGGTGGTGATTGCATGCACCGCATCCTCACCGGAATGGACACCGGTTACATGGTAACCGTGTTCTTCCAGAAACAGGATGTGAGGCTTGAGTAAGTCAATCTCATCATCAGCCCATAAAATTGTTCTATCTGTGCGGCTCATATTCACTCCCGACCATGTCTGTCTGCAGGCGGGAAATTAGGCAGGTAAGCGGTCCTGAAGGAATGTTACTTGGCTGTTAGAGACCAGGAACCGTCCCAGTCATCTCCGGGTGGATTCTCCTTAAAATAGTCGCAGCGCTCTATGTAGACTTTACTGGGTGTGGTAGGCCGTTTAGGAAATACTTCTTCCATCTTCTCGGAAGCCCTGAATTTTGCCTGTGCCTCGTCCCATTGCTGGTTCCGGTAAAGTTCCATCCCCTCGTCATAGAGATCTTTCATTTCTCGCAGATCTTCCGGCAGCTCATCCTTATAGGCCATGATCTCAACGGCTTCCACAGCCTCACTCTTGCCCATAACCTTGACCTTGTCAATGAACCGCCAATCAAACTTATCGGGACCAGCCAATTCCAGGGTGGGCACGGTGGTTTGCACATAGATGCCATACTGCTTGGCGGAAGCCTCCAGGCGGGCTGCAGTGTTGACGACATCGCCCATCATGGTGTAGTTCATCCTTGTGCGACTGCCCATGTTGCCGGTAACAAGATCACCGGTGTTGATCCCGATGCGCATACGCATACCACTGACCAGCTCAGGCCACTTATCTCCTTCGCTGGACCATTTATCCCGCAGTGTGCCCAGCATTTCCTGCATCTTCAGCGCCACCACCAGGCCCCTATACGGGTGGTCCTCGAAGTAAATGGGTGCGCCAAAGAATGCCACAATGGCATCACCTTCGTATTTATCCAGGGTGCCCTGGTACTCAAGAAGGATATCGGTCATGGCCGTGAGATATTCATTGAGCAGCTCAACCAGCTTACTGGCGGAAAGCACCTCGGAGAAGGAGGAAAAACTGGCGATGTCGGTGAAATATGCCGTCCTGACACCCGACTCGCCACCCAGGGTGGGCATCTGTTTTTCTTCATACATCTGATCGATGAGTTCCGGCGATATATAGGTGCCAAAGGTGTCTTTTAGGAAATGCTTGTCCCGCTGCTCCAGGATAAAGCGGTACAGAACATTGGAGCCGTAGGTCAGCCCGATGGCGGCTATGCCGGGCACAATCGGAACGAAAGTACTGCCACCGATGGCAGGTGTACCGATGGTAAAGAAAGCCGCCGCGGCTTCCAGCCAGGCACGTGGCAGCAGATAGGCCCCGGCCAGCTTGGGCAACCAGAAGAAGTCAGCCGTGAAAAAGCCCAGTGCAATATCAACGAAAAACAGGATCTGTACCAGGACTACCAAGCCACCCAGTACCGGTGACAGCCGCTCGATCAGCAGGAAAGTAATGAAGGCCAGTAATGAGATTATCAGCAAGTTGGTGAGCATTGAATCGGCATTGAGCTCGATGGCGCCACCGGCAACCTTGATATAATTACCGTCGACCACGGTCTGTACGGCATTGGCGTGATACTCCACCCCCGGCATGAGCTGCTGAATACCGGCGTAATTATAGTATGGCGTTGTCTTAACGTCCAGTAGGACGTTGACGGAAACACCGATGAGCACTATTTTGTTAAGAAATGGACTTTCGCCAACAAAACCGTAAAGATCGCTGTCGAGCTTGAAGAAGTCCATCCAGTCCGAATCTTCCTCCATGTAGCGCAGGTCGAACTCGGCGTCATCCAAAACGTTGGAGAGGGGATAGCGGTCATAGGTTTTCCAGGCCGGCTCACCGGGAATAGACGAGCCTGAAGGGGGTCCATAGAAGTTGACCAGGAAAGTTGCCGACTTACCATAGGAAACAATATTATAGGGACCGTAGTGCACAACCGAGCGATCCGGTGCGATTTCCGGCAATGTAGTATCGGAAACGTTGTGGTATTCTTTCAGCGCCTTCAGAGAAAGGGGGAGGTACCACCGGCCAGGTTCATGATGCAACTCGTAAAACATGGCGTATTTCCGGGTAGTGCCATCAAAATCTTTGATCTCGTTAATCAGGGCTGGCTCCGGGTCAGCCGCCATAAGCCTGTCTACCGGGTACTGAATATATTCCGGCGGCATCCGGGTGGGTTCGCTAACCAGCTTGGAAGCCAGTACTATGCGGGTGCCTTTGGACTGGGCGTATCGAATAGCTTCGGCCAATACGTCGTCTCCGTGATGAAATTCGATATCGTACCCCTGCCGGTTCAGCTCTTCCAGGTCATTGGATTTCTTGTCGGGGACATCGAACTCCATATCGAAAGCGATCACCCGGGCTCCGGCGTCCGTCAGGTTGCGCACCACCCGCGCCCAGACAGCATCCCGGGGATAGGGCCATGAATAGGGAATCAGACGCCAGCTTTCGTCATCGACATCGACCAGCACCACGTCAAGGCTGTCCCGGGGTATGGGCTCTCTCGCGCTGAATCCGGCGATCGGACCACGTACCCGGGCGAAGGCAAAATCGAGGGTCTTGTAATTGAGCAGGTCAAACAATCCCACGACATGCAGGAGTGCTGTAATAAGGATCGATGCCCCGGACCATAATAGCCCGGGGCCGTGTGCGGCTATGATTTTCTTCAGCGCTAACCCCGACTGATTAGAACGCGTATTGCAGATTGGCTCCCAGAAGGGAACTGCTTACCGATTCAGTGCCTCCGTCCTTGCTCTCAAACGTTTTAGTGCGGATCTCAAAGGAGGTCACTAACCGTAAATCTTCGGTGATGTTGTATTCCAGGCCGCCCTTTATA
Organism: Fidelibacterota bacterium; assembly: GCA_030640955.1. Taxonomy (GTDB): domain Bacteria; phylum Fidelibacterota; class Marinisomatia; order SCGC-AAA003-L08; family TS1B11; genus DAOWIJ01. The sequence continues at coordinate 5,684 of DAOWIJ010000144.1, read as the reverse complement.
CCGAGACGGCTAAAATTGGGCGGCGCTATGGAACTGCCTTCCGATTTACTGCTGCTGTATCCCACGCCAGCCTTTATTCTTGCATTATTAAACTGAGGAAGCCGCAAAGATCCGCCGATTTCAAGGCCAAGCAGATCCATGGATACCATTCCCGGAGCAACCAAGTTTGTATCCAGCGTGACGCCTTCATCAGTATCTACACTGGTAATTGCCCACTCATCTTCCCCTTCGCCAATCTCCGATGTATTGGATGAGATTGACACTCTGGTCCTGAGCACCTTACTGAGCCGGGAATTGACCGATAGGGCCGTAACCCTGGAACTGGCCTTCTGTGATGCAGGTGTTGTAAACAGCGTATCCTCGGGATACCGGTCCTTGATATTATCGGTCAGATCATTGGTGGCAAGGTTCAGATTAATATCATGCCGCGAACCCACCAGGTCCAACGTGTAGAGAAAGCCCAGAGTAAGGGCTGATGTTACCGTCTCTTCACGACGATCTATATAGTGATCGGGACTATCGGTGACCAGCACCGTGTCGAACACCGTAATCCCGTTGTTGCGGGTGTATGCACGCGTACCGATGTTGAACGATGGCAGGCCCCGCCCCAGATTTATATTGGCGTTCAGCGCCGAGGTGGTGGAAGTTGTGATGGGTTCATCTTCCAACTTGACAATATCATCCGACGTCGTGCGGTATTTGTAAGTCAGGAGCAACTTATTCCGGAAAAGCCTTACCCGATCAGAGAAGGACTTGATCTTCACATTTTTTTGAATGTTGGGATTCGCCAACGAGTTGAATTCCGGCCCCACCTGCGACATTTCCAAGGTGATATAATTATGAAGATAATTGATCTTGGCCGAGGTATAGTAGGCCAGCGACGGCATCCGGGCAACGGCCCGTAGAGGATCATCTTGTACCCCAAAGACATCGATGGGCAGCAAGGGCACCTGGTTCAGGTTGATATGGAAATGTTCTTCGAAATCAGCGGGATCAAAGGGCACATCAGCTGTATCCATTTCACCGGCAATCAAACCATCCGCTGAATCATCACCGGGGGCAAAAGTATCCAGCTCCTTCAGACTTAATACAGGGTCCCAGATATTCCGGTTCAACATACTCAAGGCGAAACCGGTTTGCACAACAAAGCGCCTCTTGTTGACTGCTATAGTCATGTCCGTACCCAGCACCAGGTTGTCCTGAGGTGATTTGCCTGCCCAGTCTTTGTCAGGTAGATCGTATCCGAAGTTTCCGTCGGCGATTTCTTTCAAACGCTCAAACGTAACCACCCTGTTGCCATCTTCGTCAGCCTCCTCGTTACTAAAATAGTTCTCGATGAACGCTGAATCGGTTATCGTAATCTCGCCCGCGGAAAGCTCCCGTTCAACTGAGTTTATGTTGTCCTTGGCTTTCATATAGGTGAAGGCCAGTTCAAAATTCCTGCCCGAGCCAAAGCTGGGCCGCACCGCCAGAACATCACGGCTGAATGAATATTTGCTGCGGGAGATGCGCAGGGTGTCCTGATGATCGAACCCGGTGGAATCGTCGTGATAGCCAAAGCTATAGTCGGAAATCGTATAGGCGGAATTATTGCGCCCCTGGCTGACGCGTTCCATCTCGCCCTTGGCTACGTGCAGGTTGATCAGTTTCAATTTCAGATTAGCGGAATAACCCCGCAGCCGTTTGCCATCCAGCGCAAAGCGATTAATCCGGGGAGTGACATCACCGATACCAAGTGTAAATAATGATGTCTCCAAACCGGCATAATAGCGGTTGCGTGGCGGTTTGAAGGGATCTTCCTGCGTGGTAAGTTTCATGTTGGCCTTCAAATCAAGCCAATCCCAGCCACCACGGAAATTGGCCTTCAGGTTGCTGACATCGAGTACACTGCCATCTATGTCTTTATGACTGGTGGATGAGACGATCTTACCCGAACGGCGGAAGGCCCGCTCCGAGGTAACTGAGGCTTTCTGGGAGATAAGGAACCGCCAGGCCTGGGGTTCCTGAGGTACGCCGGCCAGGTTACTGACTTTAATCTCGGCCTGATGGGACCCGTTGCCCAGCTTGGGGGGCATGTAGGTGACCAGATCCGTGCTCACCTCCGCCATGGCGGTCACATCCTGCCCGTCGACGAGTAACCGGATAGTGCTTTCGTCAACATCCTCAACATTGAAGAGCGATACCGCGACCACAACCTCATCGGGCAGGTAGATCTGCCTGGGAGCCGGCGACAATACCAGGATTGCTGATTCCTCCTCCTCGGCAAGTCCCTGAAAATCGGCCAGTGGATCAAAAGTCTCCTGTTGTGCCAGCACCGGAATGCTTACGGGATTCAGCTGCGGTTCCACATCGGGATAGGCAATAATACTGCCGTCATCCAAGGTGGCTGCAAGGTAGTATTCCAGCCCTGCTTCGACGATATCACCAGCTGGGATGGTGCCAAAGTAGATACCGCCACCGGCGGATGAAAACTCGACTTCCGAATAAACAGTCTCACCGGTGATGCGATGGAATACCGCTACGGTCACCACTGAGCCCTGTTCCACCTCTGCCACGGCCTCTAACGTCAAGGGCTCCCCAGCTGCCACATTCAGCGGTATCTGGTGCAGCAGGCTGTTTTGCCCATACACTGTAGCGCCCAGGCCCAGGAAACCAAGTACGGTTGTCAGGATGCATTTTTTTGCTATAATGGTTCTGTCCCCATTTCTAATACTGTAAATAGTAACTGAGCGCTAATTTACTCTTAATTACTGGTATAGAATAATGACTTCTTTAGTATTGCCGTCTGCATCCTCAAGTTCTATGCGAAGTTCATTTACGGCCTCAGTTTCAGCCTCGCCGATTTCCTCCATCTCTACCTGGATGGCAGTGACCGAGCCGTCGTCATTGACCATGCCGGAAACGGTCGCCGTACCGCCAACGGCCAGGTCCGGACCGGCGAAAGTGGTCTGGTCATTAAGGATAATCTGCCCGCTGAACTGTGGCCCCGTTTCCTCATCGCCGGCTGCCTCCATAGTGATCAGGTTATCGGAAACAGAGAGCAGTTCACCGACGAGCAACACATAGGTAGCGACCGAGGTTTCACCGTCCGTACCGGAACTTCCCACTTGTCCGCCGCCAACAGAGATTACACCGCCGCTGATCAGGTTTTCCACTTCGATCAAGCCACTGACGCCCAGGAACACATCACCGATAACCGGGTCAGATGTGGTCCAGAAGTCGGTCCCTTTTACGGACGCCACGGAGGTCGGTGTCACAATCTGGAATTCGCCCCGGCGCTGCTCAGCGACTTGAGCGCGGAGTTTGCCGAACTGCAGGTCGATCTGCTTTGACAGGGCTCGGTTGGCGCCCTGGCCGCTTATCTCGCCTCCCACGGTCAGCGTGGTGTTCTTCTGAATACGCAGGATGGTTTTGTCATCGATGAACATGATGACAGCAGTTCCATCACTGCCGGTCTCGATCTTTTCACCGGCATTAAGGGTCGTGCCCCGCTTCAACGGGATAGTCTGTTTCTGTACATCAGTTATCGTCACCCGGCCGTTGACCTTGGTGGCAAAAGCCACTTTATCCACGCCATAAGCAGCAGTGACTGAAATGAGTAAGAGGCCTATTATTAGCCGTTTCATATTATTGTACCTCCCAATCTATCAGTACTATTTCGTTTTGCTGCAACTGCAGTATTAAATTGCCTATGCCGTCGATACTTTCACCATCGAGCATGAAATTACTGGTAGGGCTAAATCCGGATAAATCACCGGAAGGCCCAAAAATGACGCTATACTGATCACCCATGATATCGTTCAGGAACTGCATAACCGGATCCTGCGCTGCCGCGGCAACGGGATCGGCTGTGGAGGTCTGCCCAGGATCGGCAATCTTGAAGACGTAAATAAAACTGTTTATCTCTTCTTCACCAGTAGTAGTGGGCAGGATTTTTTGCACCTGCCAGGCGTAAACCTTCCCCGGTTCCAGATCGATAGCATCTGAAGTCGGGTACTGGAACGAAGTGGACGGCAAGTATTTATCATTCGCGTCAGCATCGGGAAACCAGCCCAATGCCTGCTCAAGAGGTAAAACGGTTTGGTCTTCGACAGCTTCATCCAGGGAAGAATGTTCTCCAGCCTTGTATTCGGCCACACGGATACGGTAACTGCATACATTACACACATCGGACTGCCATTGGAAAAAGGGGTAAGTAGTGGTAATAGCTGTGTTAGTTGTATCCTCCAACGGTCCTCCCGGGCTGATCAGTTCCAGGGCCACGGGGTGGGCGGCGGTGACTACCCTTTCCCAGGAATCGAGCACGTTGCCATTAGCATCCTGAATCTCAATCATGAATTTGTAATTGCCGTCCGGCAAGCGGCCGGTCTGGATGATACTGGCCTGCATATCCTCCAGATCTTCCATATCGATCGTTTCAGGATAGCCCGGAGCTATTGAGATCGGGGCTACACCTAATGTGGGATCGGTATAGAACAGTTGAGTTGAATTCATATCAAGATCCCGGTTCCGGACACGAAGGGCGCCATCCAACGAGAATAACTTGGTCTTGACGGTCATGAAGTTATCGCCATAGCTAAGCCCCAGAGGCGCGGAATCGATTTCGATCTTGAAAAGGATTTGAACCTCGACGGAGCCATTACTTGGGGCAATTTCCAACTCAAACAGGTCGACGTTCGTGGCGCCTGTTTCAATGTCAACACTGCTAACGTAAAAAGTAATGAATTCCGAGAAGTAAATTTCCGTTACTTGAACCGACTGCCCCAGCAACAGGCTGAGCCCGAACAGGTTGAGTACAATCGATCTTTTAATTAAGGATTTCATAAATCACCCCTCACTTAGAATTACTTCACAATAGTGGTTCTGATTAACATAACTCAAAGCTCCGCTTCTACACAGTGCGGCATTTGCTGCATATTAGTCAATTTCTGACAGCAAAAGTGTATCGCAAGTCACAGATTCGGGTAAGTTTATAAATAAAAAGCCCCCGGATGTTACATAATTCGGGGGCTTTTTAAAAGGTACCGGCGATGTCCTACTCTCCCATTCTGCGCTAGCGAACAGTACCATCGGCGCAGCAGGGCTTAACTGCCGAGTTCGGAAAGGGATCGGGTGTTTCCCCTGCGCTATAATCACCGGAAAATATATGGAGAACAGATGTATAATGCTGACCACGGGGATCAAGTCAAAAAAGAATGTTCAAGCCTCACGATTAATTAGTACCACTCGGCTGAATGCGTTACCGCACTTACACCTGTGGCCTATCAACCCTGTCGTCTACAGGGAATCTTCAGTCCCGCCGAAGCGGGAAGGGAAATCTAGTCTTGGGGAGGGCTTCGTGCTTATATGCTTTCAGCGCTTATCCCTGCCGAACATAGCTACCCAGCGGTGCCTCTGATGAGACAACTGGTACACCAGCGGTTCGTTCGTTCCGGTCCTCTCGTACTAGGAACAACGCCCCTCAAATTTCCTGCGCCCATGGTAGATAGGGACCGAACTGTCTCACGACGTTCTAAACCCAGCTCGCGTGCCGCTTTAATGGGCGAACAGCCCAACCCTTGGGACCTTCTCCAGCCCCAGGATGCGACGAGCCGACATCGAGGTGCCAAACCTCCCCGTCGATGTGAGCTCTTGGGGGAGATAAGCCTGTTATCCCCGGAGTACCTTTTATCCGATGAGCGACG
>DAOWIJ010000133.1 GCA_030640955.1 Fidelibacterota bacterium | reverse complement strand
TATTTCATTAAAACCATTTTATGGAGCATACGAATTGATCCTGCTTCAAGTAAATAAAAATAGCATCCTGAAGATACCCTCCGACCGGAGTTATCGCTCCCGTCCCATAAAATGCAGTGCCTGCCAGCGTCCAGTCGTCTATCAAGCAACGTTTTTATCTCTCTGCCCAGCAGATTATATACACTGATCGAGACTTCGTCCATCACCGGCAGATTAAACCGGATGAGAGTGCTGGTGTTGAACGGATTGGGATAGTTTTGATGAAGGGCATATTCCGGTGGAACCCACCGAACCATTCCTTCAACCGCCACCGCCGGATCATGCAGATCGATGAGCATTCTGGCAATCAGCCCGGCCCAGATATAGGTTTGATGATACCCGCCCCAGAGGTCATCGGGGCTGTAGAACTCCCAGAAGTCGTGATCCTCCTTCAGTTGAGCAATCATCCCTGTGGCCACGCGATTGACGAGCTCCTCCGCCTCGGCGATATAACCGTAGCGGATCAACCCGCGGATAATCAGGTAGTTCCACTCCACCCAGACGGGACCATTCCAGTACCCCGTAGGGTTGTAATAGGGATCATCGGCCGCAAGTGACGGGACGCCGTAGGGCCGCCAGAACTTGTTGGGGTCGGTGAGCTTTTCCACCAGCCGGCCAGCCTGCTCCGGGCTGGCGATACCCGCCCACAGGGGCAGAAAACCGATGATCTCTTCCCGCTTCAGGTCATCAGCAGCTTCGTAAGTAAAATCGTGATCTTTCTTGTCAACATGGTAATAGAAGCCGGTTTTTTCATCCCACATGGTCTGGTTGATCAGCCGGGCGCGGTCATCGGCATTTTGCCGCCAATCCTGCGCTTCATCGGCATATCCCAATTCGGCGGCCATGTCGGCCAGCGATTTGGCCTCCTGCACCAGCATCGTATTCAAGTCCACCGCCTCGAAGTTTGTCGGCCAGGCCACTTCATCCCAAACGGCCACGAGCCCGTCACGGACCGACTCCAGCACCGCGTGTGCCCCCCATTCACAAAGGCTGTCTCCGTCTGCATCCCGCCGGACCTCATAATAGGTATAAAACTGCACGCTGGATTCGTAGGCATCCTGCAGGAACTCCCGGTCCCCGGTGATCCGGTAGATTTCCCAGTTCTGCCACGCGTACCAGGGCGCGGAGGTGGTCAGCTGCCCATCGACCGGGATTGTCTCGTCCAGATAGGGACCGGTCCGGTAATTGATGTAGCCGTCATCGTGTTGGCGCTCCATGTAGATCCGCTGGGAATCCATCGCGCCCCTGGGGTCCATCCAGGCGTAGGCCAGCATCGTCAGGCTTTCATGGAAGACCTGGCCCCCGTGGCCCCAGCCCCAGGTGGGCTCCCGGGAGAAGACGTAGTAGTTGTAGCCGCACTTACCCTCAGGCGGAAGCATCACCTGGCGCATCATCGAAAAGGCGCTCCAGTACATCATTTCATAGTCGGGATTGGAAAAGTTTAAGCGGGGAATCCGGCTGTAAAGCTGCTCGTTCTCCGACATAAACTGCTCCAGGTCCATTGAGAAGAGACTGCGGCAATCGGTCAGCAGTTCACTCACACTGCTGTCGGTTTCAGTCACGCCGCGTATCACTCGCACAGTCATGCTCTGCCCCGCGGGGATGGAAAGATTCCTCTGCACGGCCACCACTTTTATCTCATCGCTCGGAATCATATTGGAAAGCGTATTGTTCTGCACATCAGTCAGAAAATCGTCATAGCCCAGATTATTCACTTCTCCTGAGTGACCGGAAAAGCGCCCAAGGCTGTCATGGGCAACCACCAGGTAGCCGTATTTTTCATCGGCGGCGATATCCCAATCCACCCACCCGGAGTAAGAGATATCCTGGGCAACCCGGTCATATTCGCCCGTTTCGGCCAGGGCATTGCGCCGGTAAACGCTGTACGTGCAGCCCTCTTCCTTTTCCCATCGAATTTCCGCCTCGTTCCCATCATAGAACGTGACTTCCACCTGCTGGGGAACAGGGACAAACGACGCGCTGTCCAGCTGAATGTCAGCGATAGGGACATCCGCGGGAGCAAGCAGCTCCGGCACGACACCTTGCCCGATGCCCTGTTGTCCGGTAGCCAGACAGGTGAAAATAACCTGGAAGGAATCTCCTTGGACGATGGCCGGTGAATCGAAATGTCCCAGCTCGCAGCCCTGATAGCCGTCGCCAGGGATGTTGGGTGAGATATCACCCCATTTCGGTGCGGCTTCGGTAAGGATTTCCGTGGCGCTATTGTTAAGCAGGATAATTTGCTGCGCATGGGGCGGTGTATGGTTACACAGCGAGCTGTCAGCGTGGCGCACCAATCCCCACTCAACACAGGAATTATCTTGCTGGGCATTATTCATTAAAGCCGGGGCCAGCGGCGGGATGGTACCCAGGTCGGTGTAGGCTCCCCAGGCATTTGCCGGAGTATCGATCAGAAATGCGTTCATCAGGGCCGACTGGTAGGGGACGCTATGGGCCGTCGTCCAGCCATCGGGATGTTCCTGGTGTCCGAAACTCCAGCCGTCATGTTCAACGGTCAGATTAACATCGGACAAGGTCTGATGGTTATGGTACAGTATTGGATATACATGCACATCCGTGGTTGACGTCCCTTCATTGGTTATCGTCACATCCTGAATGGCAATCCGCGAGCTGTAGACTAGAAAGAAAACCTTCACCCGGATGTCATTGAACGGATAATAGGTATACTTCACCAGGTCGCTATATGAAGTGGTAATCACCGGTTCGCTGGAGATCTGATCTAAGTGGTACCTGAATTCACCATCAACCTTGAATCCCAGGGATAAAATACCTGCATTGTCGGTCTCGTATTCTATCGCCCGGTCCGGCGCATACCAGATGAACCGGTAGCCTTCATCCACAATAAACTCCGAACGATCCATATGGGCGGCATAAGTCGTGAAGATCGGGGTATCCCTGGTTGCAGAGAGATGGGAAAGGAAATCCTGTCCCATACAAATATCGGTGAATTGTCTCATGACAATCAAAACAAATATGGATGTTCTGATGTTCATCGGTTCCGAAATGAGCTAATCCCCAAAGAAACGGATTCATCCTTTACCTGAAACTGACCTGATACACGCCGTCATTCTTCCCCTCGAACGAAACGGCCCAATTTGTCTTCCATTTTTGGTGGTCAAGCAACACCGTTCCGGACTTATCAGTAACGGTTATACCTCGCGGACGTCTGGAATGGCTTTCCAGGTTGACCACGATTTTACCGGAGTTCTGGATGGTATAAGTGACCCGAAAAGTCATATCGCGATACTGCAAACGTGCGCATGTGTACCTCTTTCCAGCGACCGCCATGTTCCCGGGAAAAGCGGGAGCCAGGATAAATCCGGTTTCCTCCAGGTTTTCAGATTCCCTGAACCCAATGATATTGCGGATGATAAACATGGGCAGAGTCGCTCCCCAGCCATAATTTTCACCGCCGCCAGGTCTGTCGGCCTTCGGCCAGAACTCGTTGGCTACGCCGGGAACGCGATAAGCAAAAGGTTCGCTATCATCTTCATACAGAACGGTACGCGCGTCCGTCCTCTGACAGACCCTATCAGCTATCCCAGCCACGGCCTCGGCGCTGAGCATTCTCGACCCCGCATTCCAGGCCGCTTCCGAAAACGTAAAAATGCCGGGAGGCCATTGGATCAGATGAGGGCCCTTGGTAAAGCGCCGCATCATCGGTCTTATCGCCTCCGCCTGTTCCGGGGTGGCAATTCCGCAGGTGAGCGGCGTCAGCATCATCACATCGTAGTGATCTTTCAGGATGATGGGCTGGTTTGTGCGCCCGTCGACGTCACGAAACCAGTTGCCCACAAACATACTTCGGGTATTCCTGATCCTTTGTTCCGAACCTTTACGCCAGAATTCAACGTCTTTGGATTTTCCGATGACCTCGGCGAAAAACGCCATATTCTGCATTGCTTCGGCCATGCTGGCTTCCACATCCACGGTACGGACAAATTCTGCGGGGCTTCCTTGATTTTCCCTTGGCAGAAGAAAACGCTTTGAGCCGTCCTGGCCGGATTCCCAGCTGTTGTTGCAGTGGAGCCAGCCCTGCTCGTCCGTTCTGTTCTCAAGCCACCACTCGATGTACGATTTGAGGTAAGGATAGAGTTTGGTGATCCACTTGTCGTCCAGAGTCGACAAATAAATGGATTTAATGACGTGAAAGGGAAAACCCCACATGGGAGCCGTGCCGCATACCGACCCATCGGCCCCGATCATATTGACGCTGCCGTCCTCACGCGAGCAGGGGACATTGGGCATGAGGGCATCCGCAAACGTCCCGTAAATAACTTCTTTGGCGAGATCAGGGTCGGCATAGCTGAGTGTCATCATATCTATACCCACCTCTCCCAGCACAACCCGGGGAGAGTGAACCTGCATCGCGTCCCAGGGATAGTTGTAAATCCCAACCGGCTCCCTGACGTTCATCCTCAGCGTATTCCAATCATAGACCCAGCCGTGTTTCCAGCTATCAGGCCAGTCACCTTCCAGTGTCGGGCATTTCGACCAGAACCGTTCATCTTCAGCGAGCTGCTTTTCCAGCTTGGGAAGCGCGTCCCTGAGCCCGAACAGGAACTCGTTTAGGGCCGCTTTATCATTAGGTCCGCGGGATAGCAGAAATAAGGCCGAACGACGCCCGCCGCCAGGGACCGCAAACTCGTACGTTTGAATTGTGCGCAATGGACCGGGACCGAAGACCGTAGTCACATCAACGGACGATAAATCATTCTTACGAATCCACCGCTCCCACTGCTTTTCCGACCCAGTCGATTTATGAGTGACGCTTTTCACGTCCGACCCGAGAATGAAAATGTCTCCGTAGGCCCAGATCTTGTTGGCAGTGGCGTCTACTTCCGGCAGATAATTGGCCGCCAGCCCATCGCTTCCCCACCACTTGGCCTCCCAGAGGCCGTAAATATTGGTGGCGTGGATAATGACGTCTTGCTCGACATCTTCCCCGTTCTCGATCTCGACCAGACAGGCCAGTGTGTTCTCCCTGGGAAGGAAATATTTCAAACTGAAATACAGGCCGCTATAATCCCAGTCGTAACTCATCATATGCTTGGTGTGATAGCGAGAGCAGAGCTCCACATCGTTCTGCCGGAAATCGGCCCGTTTGAGAAATACTTTGCCATCAACAGCGACGGTCATCTGCAGAAAAGACAGGTAGTTAACGTGACCGTGAACACCTCCCCCATAACTGCCCATGAAGTTCCTAAGCCAATACCCAAAACCCAACGGTGGAACCGAGCGAATTACACCACTCCTGTTAAGAACCATTGTGTGATAGGGATTGTCAATATAGCCATGTGGGGTATAATCACTTTCCGGGAAACTTGTCGGCAGGGGTATTTCCGACATGCTATGCAAACTTGAACCCGATCGGCCTGTGGTTTGTGCCTGAGCGGTAGTTGAAAGAACTCCAATCAAGACCGCCCCCACAATTATCAGAATTATTTTTATATATGATGTTAATTCATCATTGCCAGAGAGGCAGCAACGAGTGAGGGTCTTGGTACTTCCCCCGGGCTCAATCGGACCCTGTCTGAATCGACCAACCAGTTTTGAAGCAGTCAATGTAGACACCCTCTATACAGACTTAATGGTATGTAATAAAATGCTCTCCTAGAAACAGACAAGTGCTGGTGGTGGAGGGCAAAATGCCTTTCGTACCGTTTCACCGGAGGTATCGATACAAGCCCTTATCGGACCATCCATCCCGGGGAGAGCCTTGCTCCTCGTCATTCGCTTCCATCGTCCGCTTGCTGAAACAGCCCGGGTTCGTCACCAATCGATCCGTAACCCGATCTTGATGTATCGTCCCGGTGAGAATTGCTGTGGGGTCATTATTCGATACATGGGGTACCAATTATAATATTGGTTCAAATCCTGGATGTTGTCACCGTACTTGCTCGGATTGCCGGTCCAGACATTGAAGCCGTAACCCATTTGAACATTGGTCTGATCAAATAAATTAAAGATATCCGCGAATAAAGCCAGTTTCATCTGGCCAACGTTGAAAGACTTATTGATTTTCAGGTCGGTGTTTGAAATGGAGGGCCCCGTAGCTGTGTTCTCAGTTTTTTGAAGTACGACAGGATTGTGCGATCCCGCAGTGTAGGGCTGTCCGGAGGAGAACCTGGAGAGAACGGTTATGCTCCATTCATCCGGTAGCCGTAAACCGAAGAGGTTAATGTGTTGGTCCTGGGACGAGGCCACGGTAGCCTGTACAATAACCTGATGGCGAATGTCCCATCTCAGGGGCCGTTCCCGTATGGGGTTGGGGAAATCGGTCAGCGATCGAATATAATCCTCGAAAGCGGAGGAAGAGTAGCCACTGGCCCACTGCATGGTATAGGTGGCTTTGCCAGAGATGAAATTCGAATGCAGCTTTTTGACTTCAAATTCCAACCCCCGGGCACGGGCATAGCCAAGATTATCATACAGTTCCACTGGAATTCCCAAGGCGGCACGCAGGTGAGTGGTACCTACCTGCTGGGAAATATCCTTAGTATAGCTCTTGATATCCACCGCCCAGGTCGACGCCAACTGTTGGGTAAACCCGAATTCATACAGGATAGTCTGTTCATAATCCAAATGAGGGTTGCCGGTGAGGCTGCCAGTGTACGGGTCGCGGTAGTAAAACTGCATTTCAGGAAGCTGGCTGAAGTGCCCGTAGGAGAAAAAGACGACGGTGCGCAGGGAAATGGGAAATGATATTCCGAACCTGGGACTGACCTTGTATCTGATTGTAGTCCAATTCGATTCCAGGCCGGTCGCATCTTCCCAGGCCTCTTTCCATGCCTTTTCCATGACGGTGGGACCGGGCATAAACCAATCCAGACGGATGCCGGCGTTGATGATCAGTGTTTCCTTTTCAAATTTGTCCTGGATATAGGCGCCGCCTTCGATGGGATAGGCATCAAAGACCCATCGGTTCTGGCCGAACTCAGGAAAATCTCCATTCGGTTTGGGGAATGGCGGCTCATCCATAAGTACATGCCGACCATAATTAGATAACTTGAAACTGCCGTCCTGAATGTCGATGTAATCAATGTCGTGATACTGGACTTCCACTCCCGTCTTGATCAGGTGTTCGCGGTGGATCTGAGACGTGAAGTCACCTTTGAGAATAAAGCTCCGTGTATTATCATCCCGCCAACGCGCATCGTAGCTCTGCCAGTCGACAAATCCATAGTTACCAGGAGCTGGCGC
>DAOWIJ010000046.1 GCA_030640955.1 Fidelibacterota bacterium | reverse complement strand
GGCTCGCTGTTGCATCGGGTCTTAGCTGAGTGTGATCTATCATGGCAGGCAGGTCGGATGCCTGAATGCGCTGGCGGTTTCTGCCAGAACTCATCCCAGCCTGAATCCCTCCGGTAGGAGATCCGGTAATATAAACTTATCCCTGTCGCCCTCGGTGTTGACGCAGAGGATCTCCAGGTCGGGGCTGAATTGGAAAAGCACCTGACGGCAGGCGCCGCAGGGTGTGCCGCCATCTTTGGTGACAATAGCCAGGGCCTGCAGACTTTCTTCACCGGCTGAGATGGCGTTATAGATAGCGATACGTTCGGCGCACATGGTTGTAGGGTAGGCCCCCGATTCCACGTTGCAACCAAGATAGATGGCGCCCGAGCCGCCGAGTATCGCCGATCCCACTGCGTAGCCGCTGTAGGGCGCCCGGGCCCGGCTACGTGCCAAACGAGCGCTCTCTATTAGTTTTTTATTAACGGCCATGGTGCCGGGGGAATTTAATACGCTGGTCATTGATTGCCATATATGTTATACCGGCCCCAAAGCCACCGATATGCTCGAACCATGCGGTGCCACCGCTTATCTGCATTTGCATGCTGGCCGCGCCGTTTATTATTTGCACCAGGAACCAGTATCCCAACACCACCAGGGCGGGCAGACGGATGGTAGTAAAAAATACCACGATGAAAACAAATACATGGATCCTGGCCTGAGGATACTTCAACACATAAGCCCCCAGAACACCCGACACAGCGCCGCTGGCGCCGATCACGGGCAACAGATTACCGGGGAATACAGCGGCATGTGCCAGCCCCGCCACCACGGCCGTGAGTACATAGAACAGAGCAAACCGGACGTGACCCAGGGCGCTCTCTATATTGTCAGCGAACACGTACAGGAACAGCATATTGCCGCCCAGGTGCAGCAGTCCACCGTGCAGAAATGGAGACGTCAATAGCGTAACCGGACCCGGCAGCAGGCGCTGATCCCGGATCAAATTTCCAATTTCCGGCCCGTAAATCTGACTTAGCACGGATGTGTAATTCCCCAGGATGGGCGCAGCATCACCGCCCCAGAGATTGTAGGGGATCAGTCCGAGCCGCAGGGAAAACAGCTGCTGTGCCGCCAGGTTCAGCGCCAGCGATTGATACAGGTAGACCAACACATTGACAGCAATGATGGCATAGGTCACATAGGGGACCAGAATCCTGGGATTGTCATCTTTATAAGGGAAGAACATCAGTAAATGGTAAAGGTAGCCCGCGATTCGGTCCGGTTACCCAGCCGGTCTTCCGCGGTGATGATCATCTCGTGCGTTCCCGGTTCTAAGGGTCCCGGCAGATAATAAGAAACGGCATCCCGGAATGTATTGTACTCAAATATGCGTGGTATCTTGTCAATGGTCAGCGTGATCGCTGTTTCATCCTCGATATCGGCCAGATCATCGTAAACCTGGAACCGTACTTTTTTGAAATCCCGGCTATTGTAAGCGCCGCCATCACCGGGCAGTTTTAATTCAATGGTGGGTGGGTCGGTTTCTTCGATTAACGCAAATACTTCGGCGGTAGTCGATTTTGTGCGAAAGGCCCGGGTACGTATCTGGTCCTCAAACGTAATCCCCACGGGTGAAATGAAAGTCCAGCCATTTTTTCTATCCAGGTAGAAGATGCCGGCGTGCTCAGGCATCAGACGGTAGGGTGGTACCGTCAATTCAATGCCCATGGGGTTCCTGGTGGGACGGTTGTAAGGGCCGACCTCCAGTGGCCGGATGACAAAATGTCCATCTGGAGGTGGCTTGGCATCGCTGGCCGTAGTCCACACCAAAGTTGAATCGTAAAAGGTACCGGGCCGGAATTCCAGCCGGTAGTCGCCGGAAGGATCCGCGAGCTGCATTCTTTGGTCAGGAATAGCAACTACACCATGGAAAGGCAGGCGAACCTCGTACTCCGGTTCCAGTTTTACCCTGAGAATAAATTCATTAACCCCTGCAAGTTGACCAAAATAAAGTGGCGGGGAGACAAAATCCACGGGGCTGACCATTACGGTCTGGAATCGGTGATAGACCGTATCCCGCTGAAAAATCAATTCAGGTGGTTCGGGCAAGTAATAATCGCTGCTGAACTGCAGCACAACACAGTGGTCGCGGTGGTCAATATTCAAATTGAAGTTTCGCGGCCGGGTTACGTCTTCGACGGGTATCAGGCTCACGTGAATAGGCTCCAGCCGGGCTCCCCAATTATCGGTCGCCACGATCTGTACTATCCGGTTGCCGCCCTTCTGACGCGGTACCAGGAAGCGCAGCGTCGCGGCCGCTGTATCGGGTCGGTGGCTGAAGGAATCCACCGGTCGTCCCCGCATGTCGAAAAAGAAAGCGTCATACTTTCGCAAAGGTGCGCCGGCCCTGATCGAAATTACCCAGCCATCCAAGCTGTCTGACCAGGTCTGTTCAGCCGCAATTTGCGTTTCCGGCATACTTGCCAGTACGCCTCGTAAAACAGCTGAATTATGGGCCTGGTCCCATACTTTGACCTCGAAAGTATGATAACCCGGCTCCAGGCGGATGGGGCCTTTCGAGCCGGGCGCAACAAAAGACATGGAATCGGTCATGTGGGAAGTAAACAGACGGTGAAAATCAGCCCGGTCGCGCCGCCACAGGGGAAAATCCCGCTCCAGTTCCATCA
Organism: Fidelibacterota bacterium; assembly: GCA_030640955.1. Lineage (GTDB taxonomy): Bacteria > Fidelibacterota > Marinisomatia > SCGC-AAA003-L08 > TS1B11 > DAOWIJ01. The sequence continues at coordinate 1,957 of DAOWIJ010000046.1, read as the reverse complement.
GTTGGCCTTCCCGGAAGTTGTAGCGGTCGAATTGAATCGCGTAATGCCGGACACTGTCAATGGTCAAAGAAAGTCCGTGCAGTGTCATGTTGTAACGCATGCCATCGACCCGGTCGTATGCTTCCGTCGCCAGCCCAAAGGGCCCCTTTACGGCAATGGTGTCCGGCAAACTAAAGGAAGTATCTCCAGCTGGTACCACGGGTAGTACGGTAGTCAGGCGGCTGCCGTGAACGATGGACTCAGGAGACATGGGGATCAGGGCCAATGCCTTGATTACAGGATTCGCGCTGTCGGGCACGGTAAGGCCGTACTGAAGGGGATTTAAGGGGCGGTTCTGTGGGTCACGAATCTCAAAATGCAGATGAGGCCCCGAGATTGTTCCCGTATCTCCCGTATAACCCAGCACGTCGCCCTGGCCCACCGGGAAATCGGTTGATCTCAGCCGCAGGTCGAGGCTGTACTGGCCGCGTCGCTGTTGTACCGCCCTGACATAATCATCTATTTCGGCTGCGAAGCGTTGCAGGTGAGCGTAAACTACGATCCGCCGGTCTTTCAATCTGAGATAGATGGTTTTGCCGTAACCCTCGGTGCTCACCAGGATACGCTCAACGTAACCGCCGGCAATGGCGTAGATCTCGTGTCCGCCGCCGCCATTTGTAGAAATATCCACCCCGGAGTGATAGCGCCTGGTCCGCATGTCCCCAAAGGTAGCCGTGAGGCGCTTGCTAGCTTCAGTGGGCCAATCGTAATTTTGTCCCCAGCTGGTGGCAGCCAGTAGCGTAACCAATAGAAGTACTATTTTTGAATGGTGATTAGTTATTGCCACGGGCACCAATTTAATTCTACCGAGGGATGATTAAAACAGCGTTAAGAGGGTACGAACTGATTAATTTATCGCTGGATGGTGCTGTCCATGGCGGTCTGCTGGCACCACTGGATGGGCATATCCGTCGCATCTGATGAAAACGTCAACCTGGTTATGGATTAATAAAACTTTCCGTCGAGGGGCAGTACAGCTTGAGAAGGTGATGTTTTCGAACGATGACCCTCAGCCCCGCAAAGTACTGTTTCTATTCCCCCAGGGCAAAGAACGTTTTCTGGACAGCATTCCTGTCATTGAGGAACTGGAAAGGTATCAGGATGAGGGCACTATCCAGCTGGCCATACCCGATCCAATGAGGGAATTTACCCCTCCTACCAGACACAAAGTCTTTTTCTATCCTGTCTTGAAGGGCACACCTCCGCGCGTAGATCTGCCGGTTCTTGAAGTACGCTACCAACACGAGACATTTGATGCCGTCATCAACCTGGATCCGGTACTGGATCGACGGCTCATGCGTATTTTGCGCGTCATTACCGTTCCCAAGCGGATCGGGTTTGCCGGACCCGGATCTGATGATATTTACAACATACAGATTGATCCTGGAGAACCGGAATCGCTGGCCGGTTCTTATACCCAGATCATGGCATTGTGCGATTTAGGCAAACCAGCGACTGAACCGAATCAACCAGCATAAAATAGTACGGTGATTTAAATGATCTATGTGTTTGAAGATCAGCATGTCCTTGACCTTGAACCGTTAACCTTGACCTGGGCTTCATTTGAACTGCGCTGTGGGGCCTTTACGCACCTGGAGCGCATCCAACGCTTGACGGCTGACCAGCCCATAACGCTGGTAGTACGGCCGGAGATGGCCGCTGTCGTCCGGGAAAAACACCCCGGTATGCAGGTAAACCCCGAGAATATTGAAACGGGAACCTGGCTTAACGGCGCGGTACTCTGGGATGAGGAGGCTTTTCTGTCGCTGAAGGGTGAAGGAGCACACCTGCTACGTGGAAGTCGGCTGCTCGGGGCACAACTGGAAGCAGAGCAAGGTCAGATAATCTACGAGCTGATAGTCGCCGGAAAGCCGGTTGACCTGACATCGAACGTAGCCAATGAACCTAAGCTGCTGCC
>DAOWIJ010000247.1 GCA_030640955.1 Fidelibacterota bacterium | reverse complement strand
TGCATTACAACGGCGCAACATTTCAGATATACTTAGCGGATGAAGATCAATACTCCTCTTGGTGGCTGGGTGTTGATCAGGTTGGTGATAAGGTCTTTATTGTCGGCGAAAGCCATAACCGGCCAACCGTGCTCAGAGGTACAAGGTAATAGGGAAGCGCACTGGTACGGGCGACTCGATGAGTCGCCCCAACAGGTTGCTCTTCCCCCCTCTCGCTTCAGGAGAGGGGACGACACGAAGTGTCCGGGGTGAGGTGACAGGGGAATCGATATTGGATACTCGATATTGGATGTTGGATGGGACCCCGCCAGCAGCGGGGGAATCCCGCCAAAGGCGGGGCTCGATACTAGAAACCAGAAACTAGAAACTAGAAACTCGCCCAGGCAGGATCGGCCAATTGAGCTGCTGATTATCCGCCCACGATAGCATAATTTACAGGTCTGAATGAGTTACCTTCAGATTACATGGGCGCGAGGTAATATATGGCTCTGATCCGCAGTGTATCGGGCATTCGCGGCCTGGTGGGGGACGAACTGGATCACCAGGCGGTCTATCGCCATACCCTGGCCTTCGCCGAACTGCAGCCGCCGGGGCCGATCCTGCTGGCCCGGGACAGCCGTCCCCATGGCGCCGAGCTGCTGAAGGTGGTCTCCGCTGCCTTGCGCCAGGCCCACAGGCAGGCAGTGACGGCCGACCTGGTACCCACGCCCACAGCGCAATTTTTGATCCCGCTGCGGCGGCTGGCCGGGGGCATCGTACTTACCGCTTCACACAATCCCATCGAATACAACGGCATGAAATTCATGGGCAGTGACGGCTGCTTCATCGGCAGCGATAAATGCTCGATTCTATTCTCCCGGGCCGATCAGATCGACATACCCGATCCGCTACCGGTGAAATGCGCCAGGGGCAGCGACCTGATTGACGGGGCCGGGTATCACATCCTTAATATACTGGACCTGGGCTGCATAGATGCGGCGGCCATCATGCGGCGTCGTTTCAAAGTGGTGGTGGACACCGTAAATGGCGCCGCCTTTTTTGCCCTACCCGCTCTGCTGGAGGCCCTGGGCTGCGCCGTGGTCAGGCTGCACTGCAACCCCGACGGTACCTTTCCCCGGGGCACCGAGCCGGTGCCGGCCAACCTCACCGACCTGGGCGCTGCTGTTGTGCTGCATGGGGCTGACCTGGGCATGGCCACCGATCCCGACGCGGACCGCCTGGCCCTGGTTGACGAAGACGGCCAACCTCTGGGGGAGGATTTGACCCAGGTACTGGCTATCGATGGCTTCCTGCGCCGGACCGGCAACCAGCAGCCGGTGGTGACCAACCTGTCATCATCCCTGCTGTTGGACCGTATCTGTGAGCGCCACGGTGTGGAGGTCAAGCGGTCGGCGGTGGGGGAGATTAACGTGGTGAATGTGATGCGGGCGGCAGGCAGCTTGATCGGTGGCGAAGGTAATGGCGGCGTGATCCTGGCCGAGTCGCACCTGGGCCGGGACTCATTGGTGGGGGCGGCGCTGGTGCTGGACCGCCTGGCACAACAGACAATGACCATTGGCGCAGTCCGTGACTCCTATCCTAAATTTGAGATAGTTAAAGACAAGGTTTCCATCGCCGGGCTTAATCCTGAAGGAGTAACCGGGCATATTGCGGCAGCCTACACAAATGTCCAGCAGGATACGGTTGACGGCTTGAAACTGCTTTGGGGCGACCGCTGGGTCCATGTGCGTAAGTCCAATACTGAGGCCGTTATCAGGATTATTGCCGAAGCGCCTGACGCTGCCGCAGCCCGGCAGTTGGCCGATGACGTGAAGCAGCTGGTTATGGAGATGCCGGTAAAGGGACCGCAGTGATCCTGGGCCGGGTCATCGGATCGATTGTGTCCACCATCAAGGATGACTGTTTCCACGGCGAGAAGCTGCTCATCGTCCGGCCGGTTGATGTAGATGGCAGCCCGCACGGCGGATCGTTCATCTCCCTGGACCGGGCAAATGCCGGTAAAGGCGATCTGGTGCTGGTAAACAAGGAAGGTGGCGGGGCCAAAATCATGTATGGCCGATTGATGACGGTGCAGGCCGTCATCGTTGGCGTGGTGGACCAGGTCCAAATTGAGTATACCGGAAATTGAAGGAATTGACGAGCTATGTCCGTACAAGGTGATGCCCTCAATCGTCTAATAGACCAGGTTATCTCACAGAGCGTAGTGTGTGGTGAAAGTTGTGAAAGCGGCGAGTGGCAGTGCCAGCTGTGCACCGATTGCCGCTGCCCCGAACGCGACCTGGAAACCGTGCGCCAGATTATTGACGCCGGGGCCGACCGGGTGGGCTCCACCATCGGTGTGCGTAAGAAGCCGGAGGTTGCTTCCCTGATCGATCACACCCTGTTGAAGCCCGACGCCTCGATGGATGAGGTCCATAAACTGTGCCAGGAGGCCAAGGAATACAAATTCGCGTCCGTTTGTGTAAATCCCGTATGGGTGGAATACTGCAAGGAGCAGCTGGCAGGTACTGACGTACTGGTAGCCACGGTAATCGGTTTCCCCTTAGGCGCTCTGCCGGCCGAGGCCAAGGCCCAGGAGGCCGCCTGGGCGGTTGAGCAGGGAGCCGACGAGCTTGATATGGTATTGAATATCGGCTTCCTGAAATCGGGCCGCTATGCCGAAGTGGAAGACGATATCCGGGCCGTTGTCAAGGCGGCCGAGGGTCGGGTGGTGAAGGTGATTATCGAGACCGCTCTGCTGAACGACGAGGAAAAGGTCAAGGCGTGCGTGCTCTCCCAGCGGGCGGGCGCCCATTACGTAAAGACCTCGACCGGTTTCTCCACAGGCGGCGCAACGGTCCACGATGTATCCATCATGCGGCAGGTGGTGGGTCCTACCATGGGGGTCAAGGCTTCCGGCGGCATCAAGACCAGCGAAGACGCCCACAAACTGATCGCGGCGGGCGCTTCCCGCATCGGGGCCAGCGCTTCCATAGCCATCGCCGGTGGTAGCGCCTAGCCGAAGCCGTCTATTGCAGACCGCCTTTGTACTATACGAATAATTGCCAGCGGCAGTAAATTAGTCCCAAGTAAAACCTACCTATTATGAGTAAAGAATTCATCTCGGGAACACCCGAGGCTATCAATCGTTCGGACTGCCAGGTGCGCTATACACCGGCGGACTCGGGGAAGCTGACTGTTGAGGTTGCGTCCAAGGTGGCGGCCCTTTACGGTAGCGCCATTGAGGATCAGGTCCGGGACACCCTGTCCGGGCTGGGCATTAGTCACGGCAAGCTACGAATCGATGACGGCGGCGCCTTGCCCTTTGTGATCGGGGCGCGGGTGGAAGCGGCTGTTAAGGCCGCCCATCCGGACCTGA
>DAOWIJ010000147.1 GCA_030640955.1 Fidelibacterota bacterium | reverse complement strand
CCCAAAAGGCCTCGCAGTTATCATGATTGTGGGGCCTCTTACCATCAGCCCCACAGAGACCGGATAGCAAAAGCGGGAATCAAATTATGATTCCCGCCGTTTTAAGCTTGCCCAATAATCGTGCGATTACTTTTTACCATCCTCGGGAGGCTCAACCTTCTCCTCCAAGGCAGACAGGTCGCTTTGCAGTGTGGAGATCTGTTCCTGAATATCGAGGATGGAGCGGTTGGTGCGCCGCTTATAGGTACTGAGCTCATCGGATAGACCGGTGATTTCGCCCTGGACGCGTCTGATGTCATCGCTCAGCTGCTCTTCCAGCCTTTTGAGGAAATAGGCGTTCTCTTCAATCTTGTTGCCCAGACTGTCCGCCACAACGGATAATCTATTGTTCAAGTCTTTCAGACTGGTCTGTATACGCTGCATGTGTTTGCCCCGGCCAATGAACTTATTATTGAGCCTTTCATACTCAGTGTCGATCATGGACCTATGGCCCTGCAATTCGATATCGCTGGCAGAAAGCTCATCAATGGCGGTCGACCTTTGATAATCTACAATTATGGTGTAGTAGAGGGTCACACCGAATAATACTACTACTAGAATATTGATAATTTTCTGCATCTTATCTCCGCTTGCTCAAATTGGTTATTCAGCTGACTCTTCAAGTCTGGCCAGTCGCTTTTCCCATTCGGTGACCTCTGTTTCAGGAGGCTCATCAACAGGTTGGGTTCGGGCCTGCTCTTCTTCACGCTGCCGGATCCTGTCAAGCAACTCTTCCTGGGCAGCAGCATTTCTCTTCAAGTTGTTTACCAGCTCATCGATCTCCCTGATAAAATCTTTGGCTGTCATATCCAACCTGCTGAGCAGCTGCTCGATAAGGATTTTGCCGTAGCCCTCATCAACCAGGTCGACCAGTGCGTCAATTTTATCCTTTGGATCGGCGGCACTACTCACAGGGGCACCCCAATAATATTTGCATCAGTCTTTCGCTTATCCGGTTGCACAACGACGGGGTGTAAGTTTTAGCCTTTTCTTTCAAATTGCAACCGAAAATTAAAACTATCAGCTAAAACTCGGCACATAAATCTTTGAAACGATTGAGGCTGTTGTATTTAGTCCGCTAATTGCCCAGCTCCTGTCTGAATTTGTCAGCTAGACCGGTGATCACGTTCTCTTCGATTTGACCATCCTGTTCGTCCTGCTCGGAGACGGTGCTCCGGCCTTCACTGCCCGGGCTGACATCATCATAGCGGGAATAACTGCCCTTTATTGATCGTCCGCTCCCAATCACTCCGCCGGGTTCCACCGGATCAGTCTCGATAGCTAAGTGCTTCCGGTTGATCAGATGCAGGGGTGTAATATTATCGCCGGTGATGGCCCCTCCCCAGGTGCCACAGCCGAGGGTCATGGCGGGCTCAAGACCGGTGGTATAGCCCACCGAGCCATGTGGCGCCGGTGTGTTGGCCAGTACGCGAAAGGCCCTTACCCGTTCCGCAAAGCGTTCAATATTTTCCTGGGAACTGCTGTGAATAACGGCGGTGTGACCGACACCATCATACTCGATAACCCTGGCAGCCAGCGCTATCCCCGCCTCTGTGTCACTAACCGTGTAGTAAGCCAGTACGGGAGAAAGTTTTTCTCGACTGAGGGGATATTCCGGTCCAACGCCATCCTGGTCTACCAGCAGGACCTGGGTATTTTCGGGTGCTGTAAAGCCGGCCAACTGGGCGATTTTTGCCGGAGACTGCCCCACCACGGCCGTATTGAGTCGTCCGTCACTGGGTACCATGAATTTCTCCAGTAACGCCCGCTCAGCGCCTTTTACCCAGTATATGTCAGTCCGTGCTATGGTATCCAGAACTTTTTTCTCAATGCGGCGATCAACAATCAGGGCCTGTTCACTGGAACAGATCGTTCCCCAATCAAAACTTTTGCCGATAATAACGTCATTGATCGCCTTGCGTACATCCGCTGTGTGGTCAACAAAGGCGGGCACATTACCCGGTCCTACCCCGATGGCGGGTTTACCCGAACTGTGGGCTGCCCTTACGATAGAGCTGCCGCCGGTGGACAAAATAAGGGCTATATTTTCGTTCTTCATGAGGGCCGAGGCGGCCTTGATGCTGGGCATGGCGATACAGCTGATCAAGCCCTTGGGTGCACCGGCCTTTTCGGCGGCTTCAGCCACTATGCGGAGGGCTTCAATAATGCATTCGGCCGCATTGGGATGAGGAGATGCCACCAGCGCATTGCGGCTCTTCACGGCTATCAGCGCCTTATACACGGCCGTGGAAGTGGGATTAGTAGTAGGTATTATCCCGGCGATAACACCCATAGGCTCCGCGTAGACGGTATGCTTGGTCCGGCGGTCATGATCGATGACGCCCACGGTGCGTAGATCTTTACAGAATTCCCAAACGTCACGGGTGGCAAATTCATTTTTCAGAATCTTGTCTTCAACCCGGCCCATACCTGTATCGGCAACGGCCAATTCGGCCAGCTTACGGGAGGCTCTGAAACCGGCTTTACTCATGGCGCCGCAGATCTTATCAACCTCAGCCTGGCTGGCTGAAGCGAACTGGCGCTGCGCTTCAACGGCACGCTGGCACAGATCACGCACTTCCTGCTGACCCAGAAGATCCTTATCCACAACCTACCCCTGTTTCACCGGTTAACGACAAATGGATCGTTCACTCGATAGTATTTCCGATTCTGCCAAGCCTCTGCCAGGTCAGGAAGGGAAAGTGCTTCAGATCCAGTGAAAAATAAACGAATAGCGCCTCACCCAGAATATATCTGTGGGGCACAAAGCCCCAGAACCGGGAGTCGGAACTCTGGTCCCGGTTATCCCCCATCATAAAGTAATAATCCTGCTCCACGATATAGCTGTCAATAGGATCGCCATCCATTATCATGCGATCATCCCGTAAATCAAGCGAGTGTCCATCCATTATGGCTACATACCATAGAATAGCCAGGTCCTCATCGGCAGACAGCGTATCCCCCCGGGCGGGAACTCTCACTTTGTTGTAGTAGTCCTTATTCCCGTTGCCCCGGGGAAATATGTTGGGATTGATCCAACCCTCCGGTTTAGGCTTACGGTCAACGAACTGCAAGTGTTTGGGATGAAAAAATGGCTCGCCGTCAACCGTAATTTCCCGCTGGTTGATCTGGACCACCTGCCCCGGTCCGGCAATCAGGCGCTTTACGTATTTGTCCAGGGGATTGTGGGGATATTTGAAAATGATCACGTCACCGCTGTGCGGTTGGCGAAAGGCCGGCAAACGAAACCAGGGTATATCGACGCCTATCGTAGTATAGGGGATTCCCAACCGGTCAGGAGTTCGCATGCCGAAGATGAACTTGTTGCCGATCAGAAAATCACCCACCATGATGGTTTTCTCCATACTTCCCGTGGGGACGATATAGGCCTCCACCACGGTTGCCCGCAGACCCAGGGCGATGAGGATGATAATGGCGAAGGATTTCACCTCCCGCATGAAGTGGGACTCCCTGTTTTCCGGCAACCGGCCTGCCTTGCTCTTACTGGAATCGTTCATTATGCGCTAATCCTTGAGAACATCTAAGATGTTTACCATCTGTTGCTGATGCCTATTATTTCTTGTCTTCAATTGTATTCTCCCTTCTATAGGCATACCGCTTGATGTCTCTGAATTTTGTTTTCGAAAAGCATATAAGTGCAATGAAAAACGCTAATGTTATCACACCAACGACATAGTACAGTGTAATAATCTTACAATCGCCACAGAAAATTGGAGTTGTTAAAAAGATCAATGCCAACCAGATTAAGCTTACCCCCATTCCTAGACAAAATTCATGCTGAAATAAGATGGTGTTCAGCATTCTCAGAGTACCGCTTTCCAGTTCCTGACTGATAAGCCTCTTGAGGCGTACCGTAGTTTAACGCCTGGTGTAGTCGTTCTGTGT
>DAOWIJ010000073.1 GCA_030640955.1 Fidelibacterota bacterium | reverse complement strand
GGCGGTGATGAGCGCGTCTATGGCCGAGCGGTCGGTCGTCTCGACCAGCCCGACGGCGTCGGCAGGCAGGCCAGCAGTGGCGAGCCCGTCCTGGAGCACGCGCCAGATCGCCTGGTTCGAGCGCAGCGCCTCCTTGCCGCCCCGCAGGATAACCGCGTTGCCGCTTTTCAGGCACAGGATAGCGCCGTCCACGGTAACGTTGGGCCGCGACTCGTAGATAAAGGCCACAACTCCCAGGGGAATGCGCATCTTCCCAACCTGCAGGCCGTTGGGCCGGAGGGTCATGCCGGTGATGTCGCCCACCGGATCGGCCAAGGCGGTTACGTCCCGCACAGACTGACATAAATCATCGATGCGCTCCGGTGTGAGGCGTAACCGGTCTATCATGGCCGCTGAAAGGTCCTGCTCCTTGGCCGCGACTAGATCCAGGTCGTTAGCCGCCAGAATTTTATTGCTGCCGGCCTTCAAACCGGCGATCAGATTTGCCAGCGCCCGGTCTTTCTGATCCGTAGCAGTGGTGGCCAGTACTGTTGCGGCCGTCCTGGCCTGCTCGCCCAACTGATTCACATATTGCTCGATATTCATGTTACACTCCCGTCGCTGCAGGCAGCACCACCATGTTGTCGCGGTGGACCACCTCGTCTATTTTTTCGGACCACTGGCGCGCCTGCAGCTGGGCGGAATTGAGTCCCGCGATCTGCTGCAAAGTGTTCCAGTCGTAGTTGGTCAGGCCCCGTGCGATCTCCTCCCCCGACTGTGATACGATGCTGATCACGTCCCGGACCCCAAAGTGCTCCCGTACCTCGACGATGCCGGAACTGAGCAGGGACGCCCGCCCCCGGGTGAGGGCAGCGCAGGTCCCGTCATCCACTACCAGGCTGCCCTTGACATGGGTGGAATAGGCCAGCCAGCGTTTGCGCTGCCGCAGGGGATTGGTCCGGGGCTGGAAATATGTGCCTACGTCATCACCCTGGAATATACGCGCCAGTACCCGGGACGCCCGGCCATTAGCCAGTATCACCGGCACACCGAAGTGGCTGGCCTTGTCGATGGCCGCCAGCTTGGCCGGCATGCCTCCCGAGGCCAGATGCTCCCCTTTATAGCGGGCCTCTGACAAGTGTCCCTCGGTAATGCCATTGACCAGCGGTATTACCCGGCTGCCGGGATGGCCGGGGTTACCATCATACAGGCCGTCCACTGTGCTCAATAGCACCAGCAGGTCGGCGTCCAGCATGCCTGCCAGCTGGGCCGCCAGGTTATCGTTGTCGCCGAAGCTGGAATCCTCGGTGGCGACCGAGTCGTTCTCGTTGAGGATGGGCAGTATGTTCATGCGGAACAGGGCCCGCAGGGTGTTTTTAATCTCCAGGTAGCGCTCCCGGTGATGGAAATCGTCCCGGCCTACCAGGATCTGTCCTACGGGCTGGTCCAGACGGCCGAATATGTGCCCGCACTCGGTGATCAGGGCCGCCTGCCCGATGGCTGCCAACGGCCGCTTGATGTGGTCCGGGTACAGTGCGCGGTCCATGCCGGTGAAGATTTTGCCGGCGATCACCGCCCCGCTGGCCACGAAGACCACATCGTTGCCCTGCCGTATGAGCCGCACCATGCCATCGGCCAGGCCCTCCACCACCGGGTGGGCAAACTGGCCGTGGTCCGACAATACGTGGCTGCCCGCCTTGATGACGATGCGCCGCCGGGTGGGATTTTTCAGTTCTGTTCTCATACCTTATTCATAAAGCAAAAGCCCCGGACAGGTTGCCCGGGGCCTTCAATTAGTGTCTGTCTTAAATATACGCTACAAAATACAGACCGGCCCTGAGCAACGGATTATGCCGTTAGGTCGTGGTCGTCGGATGTTGTTGTGCTGTAGCGCTGCCATATCGAGGCCGAATATAGTTATGACCTGTGGGGGTAGGGAAGGGGGAAGTTGAAGCAACGGAAAACCACAAAGCCGCAAAGTTCGCTAAGGGCTAAGAAAGACTGGCTTGAGCAGAACTGCGGCAGCCAGGCAACTTGGTCAGAAATTGAAAGTCGCCGTATTAATGAGATCGACTCCCCCATCTAATATCGAGAGCGGGGACTTCGTGCCAACGAAGGGCGTGAGTTGAGAAACGAGCGACCAAAAATAACTTAACGATGACCCCTGACGCTCTTAAATTGCGTTTCCTATAATTATGAAAAGCCAACTCCATTACGCTCTCTTGGCGGCCGGGGCGCTATTTCCAGGTGCGGAGAAACCGGTAAGAGTAACGTGTTCACAGCTAAGGAGAAATACGCCCATATGAAATGGATTGTCCCGATTTTGACGCTTATCCCTTGCCTCGCTTTAGCGCAAAGCGATTCCCTGCGCGTCAATAATACGCCATACCACGACCGGTCTGTTAATATCGACATTGACCACATCCCGGCCAGGGATATGGCCAGTCGGTTGGGTGCCGCACCAGGCGTTCATATCCTGAACCAATTTCTGCATCTGCGCGGTGGCCGACCGTATGAAGTCGACTTCCTGCTGGATGGCGTGTCGACTCGCAGGTTGGCCCGGGCCGGTACTATCCAGTCGGGAGGCCTGCCCCTGTCGGTGATGACAACCGCCGGTCTGTTTGACTTCGCCCCCATCATACCGGAAGCCCTGGATGAAATTGCGGTGCGGCCGGGCATCTACAGCGCCCATATGGGCGACGCCGGGGCCGGTGTCATTCAGCGGACCCTCAAAACGGGCGGCGAGCGCATCAGCGGATCGCTACTGTATGAAACCGACGCCATGGCCTCAAGCATTGGTGAAGCGCTCAGGCCCGCTTTCGGCGGCGGCCACACCTATGCCTATAATACAAGGGAAGTCACCGCTACCGTGGGTGGACCCCTATTAAGCCGGAAGGTGCGCTTTTTCGGCGCAGTGCAACAGCTGCAAACCGACGACTACACCCCTCAGTTCTGGTACGGCGACACCATTGCCGGGGGAAACTATTTAACAGGTTATTATTCTGAATTTAATTCCATTGATTCAGTAAGTCTGATGTGGAAGCCCGGCGATATCAGCCGGAACGGCTCGCATATAAAACTTCAAGATGGCACCATTTTACCGGCAGCCGGCAACAAGCGGGCCAGCGAGGCGCTTGTCTTTAACGGCACACTGACCGCCGATCTTGAGCCGGTGGTGCTGCGACTTTCGGCGGCCCATTCAGCCAGCCAGTCCGACATCAACACCTTCCCCCTGTGGCGCATGTTCAACCCCCGGTTGCCCCGACGGGACATTGAGACAAACCTGCTGGCCCTGGATGCCGAAGTGAAACTTGGCCCGAGCACATCCCTGCACCTGAACGCCAATACTTTTGGCAACACCACCGAAATATACGATCCTTATTTCGACCATGGTTCTTTCGAAGACCTGTTGTTATGGGGCGATTCGGCTGCCGTGGCCCAGGCCGGACCCAAGGATGAGCAGGGCAATTCGCTCTGGGCCGACGCTTATGCCTATAGATATAGCGCCGCTCATGACTTTTATGCCAATGTATTTCCATTTCAACGCCCGGGCGCGTCATCTGCCGGCTACCGTATCACCAACCAGTCAGGGATGAGCTTGAAAGGTGACCTGGAACACCGGCTGGGCCGGCACAAGCTTAGTGCGGGGCTGAGCTGGCAGTCGTGGCACTACAGCGCCTACGCCCTGAGCAGCTCTGCCATCACCTGGATCCATCCGATAATTGATAGGCTTGATCCAGATCGAAACCATTTTGCCGCACATGACGCGTTGGCCGCTCGGGTTATTCGGAGAGTGGGTGTTACCAATATCGGTTACGATGAATTCGGAGAGGAGATCACCGACAAAGACCATCCCGATCGTGCCCGGCGGCCTTCCATTCTGGCTGTTTACCTGCAGGATCAGGTGAAGTTAGGCGACACGCTCATGGAAATGGGCCTGCGGGTTGGGTGCTACAACCTGGATGACCACCGGATCGACATGAATAATCCGCCCATAGACTGGAGTGAGTATACCCTTATTGATTCCCTGCTCTTCAAATCCCACACCACAACGCTTTTTGAACCACGCTTGAGCTTGAGAATGCCTTTGTCAAACCACATGACTGCCCATATAAGCTTTGGGCGATTTGCTTACATACCGGATTTAGGGTTGTCGTATAAAAGTCGCTCCTATATAGCCCGTGTTTTTGGTGGGCAGAATTACATCCCGGACGGTGCCGGATTCATGCTGCGGCCGGTGAGGGTGACGCAGTATGAGGTTGGTATAAATTATCTCCTTGAGAATATCGTCAGTCTGGATTTAGGGTTCTTTGTTAAAGAAACAAGCCAACAAATAACCCAGGCATGGGCTTCCTACGCTGAAAATAAATATTGGGCGGCTCCAAACACTAGCGTGTATGTCAATGAAGATCTATCCACGGTCCAGGGCATTGAATTTTCTATGCTGTCTGCCTCTCCCGGCCCGCTGCAAATCGGATTACATTATACATGGGCGTCCGCCCGGGGGCTGAATTCCACACCCAACGGTAAAAGTGGGGTTCTGAACTACAGATCAGCACCAGTCCCAACCATATTTACACCATTGCTATATATGCCCAAGCACCATGGAGCAATATATTTTGCTATGTCACTGAATAGGGGCAAGCGTTTTGCGGGCAGCAATATAGCATTGGTATCCACATTTAACAGCGGGCATCCTTATACTAAATTCAACGGTTTTCGTGGTTATCGCAGTTCTTTCATGGGTGCGCTGCTGGATGAACGCGATCCCAGACTACGAACAGCCACGGAACCGTTGGGCGCGTCCACAACTCCCTGGGTGATTAACACCGATTCAAAGGCGACTTTGGCTCTCAATTTGAAGGCGGTGCGGCTAAACTTATACCTGATCATCACCAACCTCTTTAATCGCCGACACGAAATAAATGTTTACAGCCGGACAGGTGACACAAGGCAAGATGGCTTCCTTTCAACTCCGCGGCTCAGTGATATCGAAGTAAAAGCGCTTGGTAGTACATTCGTGGAGCTTTACGAGGCCATTAACCTTGAGAACCGCCAGCACTGGATGTTTAACCAGGACTACGACCTGCTGGGCACACCGAGGCAGATAAAAGTGGGGATAGAGGTCAGATTTTAGGGTACCCACGTTCGATGATGGTAGCAGTTCGCACTCATAATTGATTCCGGGCTTTACCGGAACCTATCATCGGATCGCAGGCCCTTGGCTTTGCTTTACGCCTTTTCCAGCCGTCCTCAAGTGGCAAATATCACAACCTGAAAAATAATGTGACCTGGATCAACGCTACGGTCCGGGGCGCCATAGTAATATGCCCGGTGGAAACAAGAACCGGGTGGAACTAATCCACTGAAAGAGAATTATAGCAGATGATTCTATTGACACTAAGCACAATTCTAAAAGGGAAACCGATGCAAAAATCCGTAACTACTGTAACCACGCTGGCCCTAGCTGCAATTGTCGCCATCGGATTCAGCGCGTGCGAGCCTACCACCACAACCGAAGACGATATGGGCGCCATTTCGGTCTCCCTGACCGACGCCCCCTTCCCCACCGACCTGGTGGCCGAGGCCAACGTGACCATTATCAAGCTGGAGGCCCGCAACCCCGACACAACCTTGAGTAATGCGTTTATTACTCTGTCTGAGGATTCGGCCACCTTCAACCTGCTGGACCTGCGGAACGGCATTACCACCTCCCTGGCGGAGCTGGAAGTCCCGGCGGGCAGCTATGGCCTGGTGCGCATCTACGTTACCGGTGGCAGCGTCGTCATGAAGGACAGCACCGTCTACGACCTGAAGGTGCCCAGCGGCGAACAGACCGGCATAGCCCTGCACATCAACCCGGCCTTGGAGGTGGTCAGCGGTATTACCTCCGATCTGCTGCTGGACTTCGACGTGGAAAAATCATTCGTTGCCAAGGGCGGCAAGAACAATATTAACGGTTTCAACTTCAAGCCGGTGATCCGGGCCGCTAACGTATCTACTGTGGGTAACGTCAGCGGTACCGTCAGTGACACCGCCGCCGTAGCCCTGGAAAATGCCACCGTGTGGGTCACTCAGGATACCGTTATTTCAACAACCTATTCCGGCGATGATGGTGGATACGCAATTCTAGGCCTGCCGGCTGGCGATTATACGGCCAGCGCTACCCTGGCAGGCTACGACACGGTCTCCGTGGACGTGACGGTAGTGGCAGCCAGTCAATCCCCCGCGGACTTTGAGCTGCAAGCGCAGTAAACCTACGCTTAAATGCTACCGTGCAGTGTGCCCTCCTTGCGAGGGCACACTTGTTTCCAGGCACTGATCATGAGGCTTTTAAAAAAAATACCTCAACACGGTAAGGGAATATGTTAGATGCAGGCTGGTTGGACAGGAATTAAGTGGATGATATTAGGCTTTGCAGGCCTCGATGATCTCCTTTAAGACGTTGTCACTGTCTTCTATAGAAACCTGGCAGGCCGCGGCCCGTTCGTGGCCACCACCACGATAGTCTTTGCACAGCAGGCCGGCATCCACCTGGGAGGTACTGGTAACAATGGAATGGGCAACTGCGATAGTGTAGAACTGGCCTTGCTTGCCATCGCTGATCCGCACCGAGATATTTCCACCGGTAAAGCCGTCCAGGGTATAGATCAGGAATCGATTGGCCGCTGGTACTGCTTTGCCGCGCACATCACTGACTATCACGTTCCCGTCAAGGTACGAATTCTCGGCATAGAATTCCCTGGCCTGATCCTCGATCTCAAAATATCTTCGGACTCGTTCCTGAGTATCAGGCATGGTCAAGATTTCTTCCACCGAGTGCCTGGTGAGCAATTCCGGTATCTGGATAGACCATTGGAAGTTGCTGATCGCAAAATCGTGATACAGACCAAGCCCGGTGCGCGGATCGAGCAATAGGGCCAACAGCGTGCTACCCTGCGGTTTGGCCAACTGATGCACGGTAATAAACCCGCCATCAACAAGGTCCGCGTCAGCGACAAGTTGTTCGTATTTGTCAACCGAGGCTAAGTCATCCTTGAAGTATTCGTAGACCAGGCGAGCGGCACTGGGCGCAATCCGTGCGGTACCTGCGAAAATCGCGATGAAATCAATCTGGCCTATCTCGCTGGAATGATGATCGAACCACATGTTGCAGTCCGGGTGGTATGGCAGGTTGCAGATAATATCCTGATCCGTGATCTCTACTACTCCATCCTGCACGTCCTGAGGATGGTATTGCACCAGATCGTCACATTTACCTAACTCAAACAGCATTGCCGCGCAGACGCTACCATCGAAATCCCCTCGATAGACTACTCGCATAATAAAAGTCTCACGTTGTCAATAGATATATTTATAGGCTTATATCGAGTTGCAATCTATTATTAACCAAGTCTCAGTTCAACCCCGGTAACGTATTTTCGTTCCTTGTGCCAACAGGATTGGCAGTGGAGTGAGCCCTGCTCCGCCACCGCCTTTGGCCCCGCTTGCTGCGGGATTAAAACATTCTGCGGGACTTCTCTGACGCTCACTTTAATAGTACCATCTTCCGGGCTTTGGTGTACTGGCGCGTAACCAGTCTTGTGATATAAACGCCTGATGATACGCTACGGCCGAACCTATCTTGACCCTGCCAAATGACTTGATGGTAGCCGGCATCTTTGTGTTCGTCTACCAGCCTGATAACTTCCCTGCCAAGGATATCATAGACCACCAGTACCACATCTGTTGCCATGGGAAGTTCGTAACGCAACGAGGTGTTCGGATTAAACGGATTCGGG
>DAOWIJ010000222.1 GCA_030640955.1 Fidelibacterota bacterium | reverse complement strand
CGGGCGCCGGGGACGGGAGGGCTCGGAAACAGCCGCCGGGGGCGTTTGGGTCTCGGTGACGGTACCTTCCCCCTTCGTCGCTTTCTGGACGTGTGCCAGATTCCGTTTGGTGCCTCCTGGTATAATACGCTTTTCAGCCAGCTCCGAGGCTCCCGGCAGCAACGGAAGAGCATTTATTATAACAGTTGCGCTAAGCCCGCTGGCCGTGCACATCTCCAGCAGGTGTCCCAGCAGTCCGTAGCCGGTGACGTCGGTCATGGCGTTCACGCCCACTTCACGGGCGGCTTCGGCGGCAGCTTTGTTCAGCACAGCCATGGTTTCGCCGGCCAGAGACACGACCTCGTCCGAGGCGATACCCATTTTGATAGCGGTGGCGATAATACCCGTACCCAACGGCTTGGTCAGCACCAGCACATCTTTAGGCTGAGCCGTCGAATTTCTGACCAACTCTGACTCGTGAACCTCACCGGTAACTACCAGACCGTACTTTGGCTCCGGGTCATCGATAGTATGACCTCCCAGGATGGGAATACCGGCTTCCTGCGCCTTGGAATGACCACCCTTCAGAATCTCATCTAACACAGTCAGGGGCAGTTCATCCATGGGAAAGCCAACGATATTGAGGGCCATAAGGGGATTAGCGCCCATGGCGTACACGTCTGAGAGCGCGTTAGCGGCGGCGATCTGGCCGAATTGGTAGGGGTCATCCACCACCGGCGCGAAGAAATCCACACTCTGGATCAATACGCGTCCGTTATCCAGACGTACAGCGGCAGCGTCGTCGGCAGTCTCAAAACCGACTATGACTCTGTCATTGGATGCTTGCTTCGGCAAGTGGCTCAGAACCTGGGCCAACTCGGTCGGTCCGAGTTTACAGGCTCAGCCTGAACCGTGACTTAACTGTGTAAGGCGCTTATGCATATCACGGCTAATTTAGAAAATGCTGAGCGGCGGAGCATCTCTTTTGAATAGGATTTTAACGCGTCTCCAGGACTTGGCAATCCGGCAAAAATAATACCGTGTATCCGTCAGGCAGTGGTAATTTCAGCCCATGTGAATATAGGTCGTGAACCATGTTAGGCCACGATTAAGGGGTTTTTTAAGTATAAAAGCAAAATTGAGTATGAGTGAAACTACCAAAAGTCCTAAAAAACAGACCGAACAGGTAAGCCAGGTTACAATTCGGTTTGCAGGTGATTCCGGCGATGGCATGCAGCTTACCGGCAACCAGTTTTCCGACACCAGCGCTATTTTTGGGAATGATCTCGCTACCCTGCCTGATTATCCTTCTGAGATTCGCGCCCCAGCCGGATCACTGGCTGGCGTCAGTTCCTATCAGATTCAGTTTGCCAGCGTGGAAATCCATACTCCCGGTGACGAACCGGATGTCCTGGTGGCTATGAACCCCGCTGCCCTGAAAGTGCACTTGCCGGACTTGCGCGCTCAAGGAACCATCATAGCGAATACGGCCAACTTCAACAAACGGAATCTGCAGTTAGCCGGTTGGGATGAGAATCCCCTGGAAGGCGATATGCTCAAAGATTACCGGGTCATCGCTGTGGATATGCACGCACTGGTGGTGGATGCTCTCAAAGACATAGGCTTGCCGGCAAAAATCATGGCCAGGTCAACCAATATGTTTGCTTTAGGGCTCCTCTACTGGATGTATGACCGGCCGATGGATAGTACCTTTGCTTTCCTTGAGGACAAGTTCCAGAAGAGGCCGGAGATTATTGAAGCCAATAAAAAGGCCGTCAGAGCCGGGTATCATTTCGGAGAGACTACCGAGCTGACATCGGTGAGCTATGTTGTCACCAAGGCTAAAAAGCCGGCCGGTACTTATCGCAACATCATGGGTAATCACGCCCTGGCCTTGGGTCTGGTGGCTGCCGGCAAGGGAAGCGATCTACCATTCATATATGCCGGTTATCCGATAACACCGGCCAGCGATATTCTGCATATTTTAGCCGGATATAAAAACTTCAGGATAATCACGTTCCAGGCTGAGGATGAGATTGCCGCGGTGACAGCGGCGATCGGCGCGGCTTACGCCGGTGCATTAGCCGTCACAGGTACCAGCGGCCCCGGAATGGCGCTGAAATCCGAAGCCCTCGGTCTGGCGGTATCGGCGGAGCTGCCTCTCGTGGTAGTTAATGTCCAGCGCGGTGGACCTTCCACGGGAATGCCAACCAAAACCGAACAGGCCGATCTCTCCCAGGCCATGATTGGACGCAACGGGGAGACTCCCATGGTGGTGCTGGCAGCCTCAACACCGGCGGACTGTTTTGACACTGCCTATGAAGCCTGCCAGATCGCCATTGAGCATATGGTGCCGGTGATTGTGCTCTCTGACAGTTACCTGGGCAACGGCTCTGAGCCGTGGCGGATTCCCGATGTGAACGGGTTACCCAAAATTAAAAACCGGCTGGTGAAGGAAGCAGGGGATAAATTCCAGCCCTTTGCAATAGTGGATGAAAAATATATGGCACGCTCCTGGGCTATCCCGGGCATACCGGGTCTCGAACATCGCATCGGGGGCCTTGAAAAAGACAGCCTTACCGGCAATGTGAGTGGTGACTTTCTGAACCATGAGCACATGGTGGACAGGCGTCAGAAAAAGATCGATGTAGTAGCTGACAGGATTCCTCTGGCGAAAGCCTATGGCGATGAATCGGGCGATCTGCTGGTTTTAGGCTGGGGCTCCACCTACGGCGCCATCCGTTCAGGTGTAGACCGCGCCCGCGCCAAGGGGGTATCCGTATCACATGTGCACCTTAAGCATCTGAACCCATTTCCCAGGAACCTGGGGGAAGTGCTGGTAAAATTTTCCAGGATTCTCATTCCGGAAATGAACAAAGGTCAATTGGCCCGCTTCATCAGGGCCGAGTATCTGATAGACGTATTGTGCTACAGCAAGATTGACGGCCGGCCATTTGTGCCCAGCCAGATTGAGAATAAAATTGCTGAAATATTAGGGGACGCTTGAGATGACAACTAATGTTGCGGTGTCGCATAAACAGTCCCGGAAGGACTATGTCTCTGACCAGGTGGTGCGTTGGTGTCCCGGTTGCGGGGATTATTCCATTCTATCTCAGGTCCAGAAGGCTTTTCCGGAGTTTGGTCGTCCCAAGGAGGAGTTCGTGTTTGTCTCCGGTATCGGTTGTTCCAGCCGCTTCCCGTACTACATGAACACCAATGGTTTTCACACTATTCATGGGCGTGCAACAGCGGTTGCCACAGGCGTGAAGTTGGCTAATCCCGATTTAAGCGTATGGGTAGCAACCGGTGATGGCGACAGTCTCAGTATTGGCGGCAATCATCTGATCCATCTGCTCCGGCGGAATCTGGACATCAATATATTATTGTTCAATAACCGGATTTATGGGCTGACCAAAGGCCAGTACTCGCCTACTTCGGAGATGGGCAAGTTTACCAAAAGCACTCCTTTCGGCACCCTTGAACGGCCATTTAATCCGGCCGCTTTTGCGCTGGGCGCGGCGTCCACGTTTATTGCCCGCAGCCTGGACATGGAAGGCAAGCATCTTCAGGAAATGATCACGGCATCATACCGGCACCGGGGCACATCATTCCTGGAGATCTACCAGAACTGCCGAATCTTTAATGACAACGCCTTTATCGATCTGCTGGAAAAGCCTCAAAAATTTGAGAACCAACTGATCCTGGAACACTACCGGCCCATGCTTTTCGGAGCCAATAAATCCAAAGGTATTCGCATGGATGGTCACCGTCCGCAGGTGGTCGACCTGGATGGAGGCAGATATTCCGTGAATGACCTGGTAATCCATGATAAGCACGATAAAATGTTGGCAAATGTCTTATGTGAACTTACCTACATGCCGGATTTTCCCACTCCACTGGGCATTATTTATGAAGACAATCAAGACACATACGAAGACCAGGTCCACAAGCAGATGGATCAGGCCGTGGCGCAGCTTGGCGAAGGTGATTTAGAGCAGCTATTACATGACGGGCATACCTGGGAAGTGCAGTAAAGTAACAAAGGAGGGCGATATGCAGGACGGCTTAGACGATGAATTGCAGCAGATGGATGAAAGAGAACAGGGTGCCCCT
>DAOWIJ010000140.1 GCA_030640955.1 Fidelibacterota bacterium | reverse complement strand
ATACGCTGCTCGAGGGGAGAAAGGGTGAAGCTGGGCGGAGGGGGGGGGGGGTCAGGGTGGTACATTATATTAATTATTATCTTACATTGGAAGCAAGACGCTCAGGCTAGCGAGGCAATGAGAAAGCGGAGGGATGCATGTTTCCAATGGCAGGTGTGTGTAGAGCACCTTGCCTCAGCCTAAGCCCCACTTAGGAAGGCCCTGCCATGAAATATCTCTCTATTACTTCAAATACATCAATTTTCGTATTTGGCATTCTCGGGTATGCGTAAGATCACCAATAGTAATCATTCGCATAAAAAAAATTCCACTGGTGATTATCCTACTATGGTCTGTCTTGCCGTCCCAGCTATAAGTATAAATTCCGGGACTTTGATGATCAGATACTAATTTGCGGATATGTCTACCTTGGCAGTCGAATATCTCTAATATTATGTTAGAACTTTGGCGTAACTCATAAGATATGGTTGTATTACTATTGAATGGATTGGGGTAGTTCTGGTATAGATAAGATGATTCAGGTATAACCTTATCAGCGGCTCCCGATTCAATTCCTAAATCCGGATTGAAAGTATATATGGATACTCTTCCGGGGCCTAGTTCACCATGCATCTGAGCCGCTCCAATCAAGAACTCATTATAGCCGTCATTGTTAATATCACCGGCAAAAGAAATATGGGAGCCAAAATTCCCTTCGAGAGTGAAGCTGGGACGCCCCTCCATAACAGCACTTCCCAGATATCCATTTACCAGGGCTGCATATTGCCCTTCCTGACTGGCGAAACTGATAAGCAGATCGTTGATACTATCACCATCAAAGTCTTCACCACCGGTAATGTAACCGGTTGAGCCGGGAACGGGGTCGAGAGCTACTTGGGTGGGCGAGGTGTCGGTAAAGATCAAAAAAGTGCCGGTTGTGGCCATAACAAAATCGGAAAGCCCGTCGCTATTCATGTCGCCCATGCCGGTAACAGAGTCTACATAATATGAAGGGAAACTATCCTGATATACGATTTCAGCATTTTGCAGGGATATTTCTTCGCCGCCATATATTAGATATAGCTTGCTCATTTGAGTAGGATATGCCAGCCACCCAGGGGCGCCAATTAGCATATCGTCATAGTTATCTCCATTGATATCACCAATTTTGTGGATTGAGTTTCCAAATTCACTTCCTTCAATGGGGCCCTCCATATACACATCCGGGATGGTATCCATAGCGCTGCTACCAAAAAAGATATATGCCCTACCACTTGGGTCATATCCTGTTGGCGCTCCTACAGCTAAATCCTGGTATCCATCATTGTTGACATCGCCTACAGCTGCCAGTGCCTCTCCAAAACGGGAGCCATCATAATCCCCCCTGAGACGTAGGTCACATTCGGCATTAACAGAAATTCCACCAAAAAAGATATCGACAGAACCCGTATAAGTCGGCCTTCCTATGGCAATATCACTAAATCCATCTCCGTTAAAATCAGCAGATGCGATGGTTGAGCCAAATTCGCCCCACGGGGGTGTGAAAACGACATCCGCTACTGTGTCGAATGGTTCTCTGCCAAAATAGAGATTTGCATATTCCCCGTTAGGTGCTCCTACAACGAAATCTGGAATACCATCGCCGTTTACATCACCAACGCCTTCCGCAATGCAGAAGCTGTCGCCAACACTGTCACCATGGATGGTTGTGAGTAGCACTGGTGCTGTGTTTGCATGGACAGTAAGTGGAAGGAATACTTGAAGTAATAGGAGTAATAGATTTCTATAGGACATATGCAGCACCTTTAAAAAACCATAGCCGTTTTCGTTCAAATCTCCGACGACCGATACTATTCCGAATCCATCAGATGAATCAACCCCAATTATTGTAGTAATGTGGTAGAGTGAATCTTGAACAGATAAGAAAGAAGAAGGGAGTGAGAATAAGACAGAGGAGGAGAGCCTGCGAAACTAGGGAGGAGGTAGTTATTCCTCCAATATCGTTTGTCGAGACACACACAGCGCACGCTAGGTACTTGAATACTTTTAGTTCCCGCAAGAATATCATGACTGTACTCCGCTACACATTTTGTCAAATATTGTACAATCTTTTTCAGGTAAAGTCAATTCAAATATGGATAGTAAGACCTCTTTATCCTGCATTGTATTCTGTCAGTACTGTTCCGAATCAGAGCAATGTAGATCAATGTGGACTGAGAAATGTGAGACGCTTTTGCTTTATCATGCCTTATTCAGAGCTTTAAATAACACATAATTGCCGAATGCATAAATGAGAGTAGTGGCCACGCAAATAAGGGATGATCCGCTTTTTATGGCGGTGTAATTGCAACCCCATTGCAGCTTACTTCCTCTCCCCCGTCGATTTCTTCCGGCCTGTCAAGCCGGAGGTCGCGAGTTCGAGTCTCGTCGGTCCCGCCATAAATAACAAGGACTTAGGAAAACTCCTGAGTCCTTGTTTAATATTGACAGTAATGAACAGGGCTCGACGAGAGCAGCCAACAAATGTCAGGAATATTACATTCTCATTACATCGTTGCCTCCCTTTTTGTGCCAAATCCTAACTTAAGATCTGGCACAGCTTTTGGGGGGCAGGTCCGGCGTGGGAACAGTTCTATAACCTTGATCGACCCCACGGTGCCTTTATTGGTAAAACACCTTATGAAGTATTGAGGTCTTTCTTAAATTGAATTCGTATTAGTCCAGCAGGGTATGGAGGACTACAATCAATACACTTTTTCAGAAGACCCTGACCATGATCAGGGCAATCATGGTCATGAGCGCAATTACTATGGCGGCCACCCCGTAATTACGGTCACGGATCTCGGACCATTCATCTATATCCCGCGAAAGCAGGCTGAAAATCCAGATAGCGATGGCAATCGCAATTGAAAACCCTATTGAGATGGCCACAGCCCACCCCGCGATCCTTATAAAGTATACGACAGTATCGCCCAGTGAGTACATCAGAGCGCCCTCATTCAAGCCAATCTATTTCCCCCAGGAATTTATGGGGATCAATCTCCTTGGAGATCAGACGCGCTACCAGGACGGCATCCGCCTTAGTAGTCTTTAGCCGGTTATCATCTGAGGGGATGATCGCAGTTATGTAGATCGTCTTCACTTTTAGACCCGTGCGGGCAATGGCATAGCCGGTAGACAGGTAGCCCGCCATGATCACTTCCTCGAAATTATTCCGCCGGGCCGGTAAGGTTAGGTTGAAGGTCAGACTGCCGGTGCCCTGCCCCTCCAGATCAAATTGGATCTGGTCACCGGTCACCCGGTAATGCTGGCAATTCTTCATCACAGCGGTAAAGAAACGCATATTGGCCAACAACGTACTGACCGGCATCAGGCACAGCACTAAAGCTATAATCGACCCGTATCGTTTCATGTACCAGCCTGGATTGATCATCTATGAATCTCCCCACCGAGTTAGTAATTATTGTAGCCACGCTCCCTTGAAGCCAATCGATCATGGGGAGCTTAAAGCATGTTAAGTTATATAACAAGGATTACCGCTATGAAGCACCTTTTACTATGCCACAGGCGCCATAACCCGTGCCGTGTCCGGAGAAGGAGTGGAAGCGGATAGTTACAAGAACCGATGGGTCTATGATTCTTTGTATCAGCCTTCCGAGTGCTTGTCGAACTCTTCCAACGGTGCACTCTCTTTCCATTTCTTTTTAGATACAAAGTTGACAATCAAGTCCTTGTGTTTCTTGGCTTTGATCAAATGACTGGTCTCGTATATTGCCAGGTCAACACGGACTCCCCGCTCATCCTCCGCGCCCATATTAACGGCGGCGGCGGCAATAGCCTTCAGGGGGAACAACACTTTGTAGGTGAATAATTCCTTCTTAGGACCCAGTACCCTGAAAAAATAGACCTCCGAGTTGGCGTCTTCTTCTTGAGGCGCGTCTTCATAGTCGACTTCGATATCCCAGCGGCCGGCTTTATTGTGGTAGGATGTGTTCTTATATGGTTTAATCATATTACGTCCTTAACTGCGAATCCCATTCAAATGAAACATGGCAAAATCTCAATTGACAATCGCCGCCCAGCGGGCTTCCTTGTCGCCCTTGTGCTCAGGTGTACCGTCAGGGGCCCAGTGGCCTTTCATTACATTACCGATAACTGTTCCGGAAAAGGTGATGGTTCCGTTACTAAGCGTGATCTGGGCGCCGGTGATGGTCCCGCTGACCTCGTCAACGGCATCGTGGCAGGCATAGCCTATTCTGCCCTGTACCTGATCTCCACTGTGGGACAGCTCCAGGATACCGTGGTGTCCACCCCCATCGGGTTGGTATTCGAACCAGCGCCAATCGCCGGAAATATTATCCAGCGGAACCACCTTAGCGGGATCCATTCGGATCTGCCCAATATCCATGGACGGTTGGCACGGTTCCTTCTTGCTGCAGGCAGCCAGAACGAATACAAACATCGCCACCCACAGGTACTTGAGTATTATCCTGTTATTCACCATCTGTCTTATACCCCGCGTTTGAAGGTGCGTAAAATAAGCGATCCTGGTTCCATTTTCAAGCACGATGTGGCTGATAGCCCAATTAAGTTGGAACTGTCTGACCCGGTTTCCATGCGCCGCTGCTGTGAGTTCCGCCGGGTCAATACTAATTAACACTGCTTAATAGATGATATTTGGGCAGTACTTTTGCACTTCCGGTCTAATAATTTTAAATTGATTTAGTGCAATCGACCCTAATCATACATAATCCTGTTGCCGGGGCTGGCCTGGCCGCCCGGCGCTGGAAAAAGTTCCAGGTGGTACTGCAACAGGCCGGTTATGATTATGAGGATCAAATAACTGAGCATCCGGGCCATGCTATCCAGATCGCCTCTGAGGCCCTGGCAAGCGGATATCGACGGTTGGCGGTGTTCGGCGGCGACGGCACCCTCAACGAAACGCTACAGGGGATCATGGCCCACCAGTCTTTCATCGATGAAGTTCTCCTGACCTTTCTGCCCGCCGGCAGTAGTTGCGATTTCGCCAGATTATACCCCAAAGGAAAATCACTGCTCCAAAGGCTGACCTCCGGGGATGAGTTCATTGTGGATGTGTGCTTTGTGGAGGGGCGCGATGAAGATGGTGGTCCCACCAGGCGTTATTTCCTGAACAACTCCAGTATCGGGATTATCAGCCTGGCAGGTGTCAAGTTTGCCCAACCGGGGCCCTTTATCAACTGGCTGAAAAAGATCAGTGTAGACGCGGCCGCCGTATCAGCCGGTCTCAGCGCCATCAGTACCTTCACACCCATCGACGGCTCTCTGGCTGTTGATGGCAGTCAGCAAACCAGCGCCAGCATGACCAATATTACGGTGTTCAAAACCCCTTTCTTTGGTGGCGGCATGCACTACGGCACGGAAACCAGGCTGGATGACGGAACATTGTATGTCGCAACCATTGCCGCAACATCACGGGGCCGATTGGTGCGGCTGATGCCCACCCTGTACAGCGGCACTACCTTCGAAAAGCCCGAGGCCGACCTGATCAAATGCAGTTCCCTGAGGTTCGAGACTGACGAGCCGGGCTATATCGAAACAGATGGCGAAATGGCCGGCCTGACACCTGCGAAATACGGCATTCTGCCGCGTACACTGAAAGTCATTATGTAACTTCAGTATCATGGGCCAAGCGCTGGGAGAATTATATAACCTGGAAGATTATTGCGCAGCGGGTACAGCTGTTCATGAAGGGGTAATACCGGTCGCCAAGACCCATGCCTTAAGGTATATCTCCTTTGAGCCCCCCCGGAAGCCCAGCTACCCCCCGGTAGTTTTCGTGGCCGGTTGGATCTCCCAGATCGAAGCCTGGCAGATTGTGCTCCGCGATATGACCCGCGACTTCCACGTATACTACGTTGAGACCCGCGATAAGAATTCGGCCGTGATCACCGGTAAGGTTAATGACTACAGCGTGGCCGCCCTGGGCGAAGACCTGGCTGCTGCCGTCGAGAAATTCGGTTTTGGCGATGACGGCTTTATCATGTTCGGCAGCTCCCTGGGTGGCACGTCAATCCTGGATTGCAGTACCCGTCTACCGGCCAGACCACTGGCCCTGGTGCTCATCGGCCCCAACGCCGAGTTCCGCTTTCCCTTGGGCGGCAGGGCGGCGGTGCGACTGTTCCCGCCCCGCTTGTATGTACTGCTCAGGCCCTACATCAAGTGGTACCTGCGTACTTTCCGTCTCGATGTGAAAACCGACCGGGCCCAGTACCTGAAATATTGCCGGGCCCTGGACGCCGCCGATCCCTGGAAACTGAAGAAGGGCGCCCTGTCGCTCATGCGCTATACCATCTGGGACCAGCTGGACGGCAACGCCATCCCCAGCCTGATAATCGGCGGCAGCCACGATATCCTGCACGAGCCGGGCAACCTGATGAGAATGGTCGATGAGCTGGAAAACGGCGCCTACCTGGACCTGAAAACCAACCGCGAGACGCACAGCGCAGGTATGGTGGATCACATGCGGGGGTTTATCGACAAATTGAGCGCTATCTAAGGTACATCTGTAGCTGTATCTTTCCCGCTGGCAGAACCATGTTTGCAAAAGATCTACTGGCAAATAAGACCATCATCATTACCGGGGGCGGTAGCGGTCTGGGGCGTTCCATGGCCACCCGGTTCTGTGAGCTGGGGGCGTCGGTGGTGATTGCCAGCCGCAAGCTGGAAGTGCTGACCAAGACGGCCAAGGAGATCACGGAGCAGACCGGTGGCAAGGTATTGCCGCTGGAGCTGGATGTCCGCAATTACCGGGACATCGAACGGGTTATCGATCGTACGGTTGACGAGCTGGGCCTTATCCACGGCCTGGTGAACAACGCCGCCGGCAATTTCCTGTCGCCCACGGAGCATTTATCCCACAAGGCCTTCGACGCGATCGTCGATATCGTCCTGCGGGGCAGTTACTATTTTTCGCTGGCCCTGGGAAAACACTGGATCGCCCAAAAACAACCGGGGACCATGCTGAACATTGTGACCACCTATGCCTCCACCGGTTCAGGGTACGTGGTGCCCTCCTCCATCAGTAAGGCGGGCGTGCTGAACCTGACCCGCTCGCTGGCGGCCGAATGGGGACCCAAGGGCATCCGCACCAATGCCATCGCACCCGGCCCCTTCCCCACCAAAGGGGCCTGGCAACGGTTAGTACCTGATCCTGCCATGGAAAAGCAGATTACCGAGCGCATACCGCTGCGCCGCCTCGGTGAACACGGCGAGCTGGCCGACCTGGCCGCCTACCTCATGTGCGACGGCTCCGGCTTTATCAACGGCGAAGTGGTTACCATCGATGGCGGGGAATGGCTGGCGGGCGCCGGCGAGTTCAATTTCCTTGACCGGCTGACGCCAGAAGACTGGGCAGAATTCAGTAAGAAGCTCAAACGCTAAGACCCGCCAGATTGCGCGTCCCACCACCGGCGGCGGTGGCTTATCCCGGTGGCAATCTTATGCTGCTACAGAGCAGCCTTTCCGGTTTCGCCAGTCCGTATTGAGATGGCCTCGTCAACGGTCGATATGAAAATCTTGCCGTCGCCAGGATGACCGGTATAGCCTTCCCGGCGAATTACATCCACCAATGCGTCCTTATCAGCGGCTGGACAGACCACCTCGAGTTTAACGACCCGGCTATAGGTCGATGTATATCTCGAGGAATACCTCTTGCTCCGGGGGTCGGCCCAGCCGGCCATGGCATCGATATCGATAACCGTTATGCCGGAAATCCCTGACTCTTCGAGGGCCCTGATGACATCATCGGCCCGGTCGGGGCGCAGATAGGCTGTAATTTCCTTCATAGACACAAATCCTCTCTACTGTTAGCCACGTAAAATGATGAATCAAAGCCCAACAGGCAATATAATATAACGGATACACTACCGGTAACAGGGAATAATCCCTGGCATAGTCCCCAATCAAATGAGCAGCCTGTGCTAATGCCAGCAAGGCCTCCGAGGCTCGATTATTGCACGCATATGTCATAGGGGCTCAATCGCAGGCCTATTAATTGCATCTCTGTCAGCTGGTCTTGCTGACACAATCTGGGGTGCGCTGCAAAAGGAGACGGCATCATGTGGCTATATGCGATAGCAACAATATCCGTATTAACTGCCATACTTGTTATATTGACCGTTAAACAGGGTCACAGGATTGAGCAGGGGATCGTCTGGAGGCAAGGCCAGAAATAGCCTCTGCAGAGATAAGCTGCCGATTATATATCAGACCTCGTAAATTCAGATACCATTATCTGTTTTAGCAGATTAATCCATGCGATCACTATAACTATATATGAGGTACTGTAATGAGTGACAAAATAGCAGATCTGGCCGGTCCGGGTATTGGTGACTACAGGGAGCTGGCAAAAATCCTGCCCGGGGACTACCACTCCTTACTGACGCCCATAGAGACCATGCAGGCGCTCTTTGCGGCCAAGAATTACATTGAAAATAACCTGTGCTGGGAACTTAACCTGACCATGGTTCAGGTGCCGCTGATTGTAGACGTGGAAAGTGGCGTAAACGACCTGCTTGACCGGGACGGCTCGCGCACTCCCATTCAGTTCCACATCTCCAACGATCACGACAAGCATCCCATCGATGCCCAGGTGGTCCAGGCCGCCACGAAATGGAAGCGCGTTGCGCTGAAGCAGTTCGGTATGAAGGTCGGCGAGGGCCTCAACACCGATATGAAAGCGGTGCGCAAAGACTATTTCCTCGATCATGATCACAGCGCCTATGTTGACCAATGGGACTGGGAACTGGTAATCAGCGATGAACAGCGCAACCTTGATTTCCTGACCGATGTCGTCAAAAAAATCTGGAAAGTGCTAAAAGGCGCTGAGACTCACGTACTGCAGCAGTTCCCCCAATTGGAAACAGATAAATATCCCAACCT
>DAOWIJ010000124.1 GCA_030640955.1 Fidelibacterota bacterium | reverse complement strand
GTGAAGGATGAGCCTAACCTGGTTCCGCTGAAACCGGGCCGGCGCGAAACACTTACCCATATCCTTTTTTCAATGGATGACGACTTGAAGGAACGGACACGTCCCTTCTGGCAGCAGGTAGCCCGTACTTTCAGCGCCAAAAGGACTACAAACATATTCATCAACGAGAAATTGTCCACGACCAGGATCAAAGAAGTGGTAGCCGAAGCCAGAAAGAGCGATCACGTTATCGTAACCGCTCTGGTACGGATCCACATGGACAAGGGCGCGAGTACCATTGATGCGTCGCATCACAAACTTCTGACAGCCCTGAGCAAGGCCGGGGTCAAGTATATTCTGGCGAGCTTCGGCAGCCCCTATTTGCCCTCGCTGAAACCGGTTCCGACATACCTGGCCGGATACGGATATTGGGCGGGTGGCATGGAGGCCATGTCTGAGGCCATTTTCGGTGCGGCGCCCATCACCGGCCGGTTGCCGGTCAATCTGGATAAAAAATACCTGCGCGGCCACGGGATTACACGAGAACTTTCCCAGTCACCCTTTCGGGCTCCGGACCGGCCCGTGGATTTCAGGCAGGCCTATGCCGTGCTCGACAGCGCCATCAATGAAAGGATTACGCCGGGGGCGCAGGTCTTTGTAGCGCAGGGCGGCGCAGCCCTGGCTGATGCCGCCTTCGGGTATGCCACATATGAACCAGGCGCGAACCGGGTGACACCGGAGTCGATTTATGATCTGGCTTCGGTAACCAAGGTACTGGTGGGTACGACGGTAGCTATGAAACTGGTTGAAGATCGTTACCTTGTGCTGGATGAACCGCTGCACAACTATTTCCCTCAATTTGCAGGTAAATGGAAGGACCAGGTAACGGCGCGTCACCTGCTGACGCACTCATCAGGATTGCCGGAGTATAATCGCTATTGGGAGATTGGTCTGGGGCCTGAGCAGGTGCTTGATCATATTCTGAGTACTGAATTGGAATACGCGCCGGGGACCCAATACGTTTACAGTGATCTGGGTATGATCCTGTTTACGGCCCTGGCCGAACTTACCGCCGGGCGTGATTTTAGTGAGCTGGCCAGTGAATGGGTTTTCGATCCCATGGGCATGTCTGTTACCTCATACAATCCGCCGGCCGAGTTGCTTGACCGGATCATACCTACCGAGGTCGATCAGGAGGGACGCACAGGTCTGATACACGGTGAGGTACATGATGGCAATACCCATTTTCTGGGTGGCGTATCGGCCCATGCAGGGGCATTTTCTTCGGCCAGGGAACTGGCCCGCCTGGGCGTTCTGTACCTTGGTGGCGGGTTTATTGCCGGGCAACGCTTACTGGAGGAGGAGACCATCGAAGCCTTTGTCCAACCGCAGGAAATGCCCGCGGGCTCCGGTAGAGCATTGGGTTGGCAGATGGCGTCAAGTACGGCCCATGCCGGTGGCTTGCTCTCCGAAAGTGCATTCGGCCATACCGGATATACCGGCACTTGTATCTGGATCGACCCGGAAAAAGAATTGATAGTGGTACTGCTGACGAACCGTGTCCATCCAACCAGGGATAATAACCGGATTCGCGCTGTTCGGCAGAGATTTATTGACGAAATTGTCAAGGCCTTACCGGGAAATGAGTTAAAAGCGTTGGCGATTCGTTAAGCCGGTGGGCCGCTACGATTACATAATCATCGGTTCGGGATTTGGCGGTTCGGTCTCGGCCCTCAGGCTGGCTGAAAAGGGGTATAAGGTAGCGGTAGTGGAGCAGGGCCGCCGGTATCGTCCGGCCGATTTCCCGCAAAGCAACTGGCGAATTCGCAAATTCTTCTGGCTGCCATCCGTTGGCCTGTACGGTATCCAGGCTATGACGTTGCTGAAGGATGTTTTTATTTTCCATGGCGCCGGTGTGGGCGGCGGCAGCCTGGTATATGCGAATAATCTGTTAATCCCACCGGACGAGGTCTTTGAGGACCCTGCCTGGGATGGGTCAGACTGGAAAGAACGCCTGCGCCCCTATTACCAGGTAGCCCGCCGGATGCTGGGCGCCGTTCCCAGCCCCTCGATCACCAGTGCAGATACCATGCTTAGAGAGTGTGCCGCTGAAATCGGTCGTGAGGATACCTTCCATATCAACGATGTGGGGGTATTTTTTGGCGAGGAGGGGGAGACGGCGCCGGACCCCTACTTTGATGGCGTGGGGCCAGACCGTACCGGTTGCACACTATGCGGAGCGTGCATGACAGGCTGCCGCGTGGGCGCTAAAAATACGCTGGATCACAATTATCTCTACCTGGCGGAAAAGCTGGGTGTGGAGATTATCCCCGATACACGGGTGATCGATGTCAGGGCTGCCGGTGACGGTGGCTACGAACTCCAGGTGGAACGTGCTTCCGGCCTACTGAGTCCCAGGCGTTCGCTGGAAGCAGCCGGCGTGATTTTTTCAGCCGGGGTGTTGGGTACGGTGAGGTTGTTGTTCAAGTGTAGCCAAAACGGCTCTTTACCCGGGCTATCATTGCAACTGGGAAATTATGTGCGGACCAACAGTGAAGCCCTGGTGGCGGCCAAGGCCCGCGGAGGTGATGAAGACTATTCAAAAGGGTTGGCCATCTCAACCGGAATCTACCCTGACGCGTACACCCATATTGAGACAGTCCGCTATGGGCAGGGGCAGGACGTCATGTCGTTGTTGGCTACATCACTGACCGGTGGCGGTAAGCCCTGGCCCCGTCCCCTGCGCTGGTTGGCCGCTACATTCAGGCATCCTATCAGGGTTATTCGAAATCTGAATCCCTTCGGCTGGGCCAAGCGAACCATCGTGCTTTTGGTCATGCAGACCAGGAGTAACTATATGCGACTGGAGTTCAAGCGGCGCTGGTGGCGGCTGGGTGGCCGGTCCATGAATACCTTCTGGACCACCGATCAGAGGGTGCCATCCCATATTCCGGTGGCGAACGACTTCGCCAAACGCATGGCCGCCAAGATGAAGGGTGACGCGTTCAGCGTCCTGCCCGAAGTGGTGTTCGATACATCCTCAACCGCCCACATCCTGGGTGGCTGCATTATGGGAGCGAGCGCCGCCGATGGAGTAATCGATTTCACCGGTAAGGTCCACGGCTATGATAACCTGTATGTCGTTGATGGTTCGATGGTGCCGGCCAACCTGGGTGTTAATCCGAGCCTGACCATCACAGCCATGGCTGAATATGTCATGTCACAACTCCCGGAAAAACAGGATCCGTGAGCCAGACCTAGTGCGCCCCGGCGGTTACCAGGCTGGGTTGGAATCTCCGGGACATCCTGAGGTAATAGGCGCTCCATTCATCGTTCCTGCCCTTATAGGCATTGCTGGCCTTGAAAGCTCCCAGTGCGATATTGACCGAATCGCGCATGGTGGGTGAAGTGGGGGAGCCTTCAAATGCCGGTATGATTATTTCGCCATTCGGTGGCAACCTGTCCGGATCAGCGATTACCCGCTGATTGGCGCCATAGATATAGACCCAGAAAAGCGGCTCCTGGTAGTGTTCCTCGGCCAGGTTCCAGAGATGATCGCCTTCCACTATTTTATGGACCAGTGTCCGGCCATTAACACTCAGTTGGCCGATGGGTACTGGAGGCCGGGCAGGTGCTGCAATTTTGGATTTAATGGTCTCTGGTTCCATCACATAAGCGGCCAGATCATCAATACTCGGCTCAAGATCGTCCTCGATGGCTGCCACCGAAATTGAATCGGCGGCTGATGGGACTTCATCGTGTATTTCCGTCACAAGCGCTGCTGTATCTGCAGTGAAGGCTTCAGCGATCTTTGCAGAGAGATTCCGGGCCCATTCCGGGATGGCCTCTGCGCCACCTTCACTCCTGAAGTAATAGTGTCTCACTATCATCGCCATTGCTGCCACAACAGCTAAAAGGGCCGCTAGATCACCGAGTCTGCTCCTTTTGCGCTTTCCGCCAACAGTTAACGGTGTTGCTGGTTTCTTTAGTACGGGGGTGGCTATGGCAGGCGCCTGGCCCTCGGATGGCTCAATTTCCTCAGCTGTGTCCGGTTTCTCAAAAACCGTAGTCTTCAGACTGGCAAAACTGCGGTTAACGTGCTTTTCGATAAATGCGGCAGGGCGGTAGGCCACCCGGGTATGGGCCGGAATAGGGATCGATTTGCCCGTTCGCGGATTAGTACCTGTCGTTTCCGGGATGTGGTGCAATTCGAATATGCCGAACCCGCCAACGCGAACCTTACCGTCACGTTCCAGACCTTCATTAATTATTTCAACCAGCTCCTTGATGAAGTTATCGGTAAACTGGTGGGTGCCGTCCGTGTTCTGAGCGATTTTCGCTATCAGGTCCTGGTAGGTGATTTTATCGCTCATTCATCCGCCTCATCAGGTTGCGCAGCTTGGGGCGGGGCAGGAGTGGGTGTGCTTGCATCTGCATCAGCCCGAGGTTCAGCTGCGGCGGGAGGTTCCGCTGTTTGCTCAACAGTGGCACTGAGATTGGGCTTAGGCCCGGTAGTGGCTGCCTCTATGGGTTCAGAATCCGGTTGTGGCTGTCGTTCAAGGGTCAGATGGGCTTCGGGTGTGGGCTCCAATCGCGCACCGGTTTTAGCTGCAGTCTCACCAGCAGGTTCCGGTTCCGGGGCAGGGGCAGCCTCCGTTTCAGCCTCGATCCCGGCTGCTATATTTTCGCGGCGCATGATGGCGCGGGCATCTTCCTCTTCTTCACTGGATTCAGGAGTTTCCTCAACAGCGGGGAGTTCTTTCAAAGAAACTTCCGGCGATGAATCGGCTGCTTCCCGGGCGGGCTTCTTTTCAGTCTGCTCCGGCACTTCAACATCCTTGATGTCCGCCTTCAGCCCAACAGCGGGACTGAATTCAACCAGCCTTTTGGGTGGCAGAATGACATGGCTTTTCATATTCAGATCATACGCCTGGCGCTCCTCACGGATATGGGTGCCAAAGGTCCCCAGG
Organism: Fidelibacterota bacterium; assembly: GCA_030640955.1. Classification (GTDB taxonomy): domain Bacteria; phylum Fidelibacterota; class Marinisomatia; order SCGC-AAA003-L08; family TS1B11; genus DAOWIJ01. The sequence continues at coordinate 5,360 of DAOWIJ010000124.1, read as the reverse complement.
TCGGGGATGGAAAAGCCGATGTAGTCGCCCAGCGTGTCCGCCAGAGTTTCCACGGACTTATCCAGGAGCGATCGGGTCTCTTTCTGTGATAGAGATACGCGTTGTGCGAGGATCTTTACCAGTTCGGAATTATTCATGAGATAATACCTGTGCTTCGTTCCATTACATGTGCCTGGTTAAAGTGCCGACTTCGTTTAGATTACACGGGCAATTATAAACACCCCGTAGGGCATAACCAAGCATTAAAAAAGCCCTGATATGCCTTGTATAGGCAGAAATATGATGATCCGTATATAGTCCTTTAATAAATCCTGAAGAGTGTCGGAAGCAGTTAAATTAACGGTTGCTCCTGCATTCTGAATCGAGAAACGAGGTACACACATGCTTGTCCAGCTAAATGACCACGAAATGAATCTGGTACGTCGGGGTGATTCGACGGGACTCCCGATCATATTTATACACGGCTTCCCCTTCAGCCATGCGATGTGGGAGCCGCAGTTGAGCGTCCTGCCACCCAGCTATAACGCTATCGCCTACGATATCAGGGGGCATGGCCGAAGCGCGGTGGGCGATGGTTTGTACACAATTGAACTGTTTGTCGATGACCTGCTGGCGCTCATGGATTACCTGGAGCTGGAGCAGGCGGTTGCGTGTGGCCTTTCAATGGGCGGGTATATTGCCCTGCGGGCTATCGAACGCCACCCGGAGCGGTTCAACGGTTTAATCCTAGCTGATACGCGTAGTGTGGCCGATAACGATGAGGCCCGCATCAATCGCGCCGGGGTAATCAAGTCCGTCATGACCAAAGGCGTTGAAGCCTTTGCAGCTGATTTTGTGAAACTGGTATTCGCCCCGCAATCCCTGACGGCCAGGCTGGAACAGGTTGAGTTCATCAAGCAGATTATCTGTACGACCGATCCCCGAGCCATCGGGGGCACTCTGCTGGCATTAGCCGCCCGCACCGATACAACCAACGCGTTGCCGAAAATTGATGTGCCGACACTCTTGATGGTGGGCGAGCATGATGCCCTGACATCACCCAGCGCCTCTGAGCACATGGCCGGTTTTATTCCCGGGGCAGAGTTTCACGTAATCCCCGAGGCTGGTCACCTATCCAACCTGGAGAACGCGCCGGTTTTCAATCGGCACCTGCTGGATTACCTGGGAAAGCTTGAGCAGGTTAAATAGCGGACACTATCATATATAAAAAGAGGCGACTGCTGAAAGCCGCCTCCAGTAAAAGATCCCCGAGGCTGGTATTATTCAGGCAGCGGCAGCGCCGGGCACTTCAATCTCACGGACGCAGCCTGTGATTCTTTCCTGCAACCGCTCGTGATGCTCGGTAATGACTTCAATAGCCAGATTCATGGAGTCGTCCCAGTTGCCTCTACCCGATTCTTCCGAAGACATGCGATAGAGTATGGCCTCGTTGGATTCCCGGAAGTATTCTTTGAGACTTTTCCTCAGGATTTCTTCAGTGACAAAGAATTCCACTGAATGGTAGTAATTGGATAAGTGCTCAATAGCCTCGAACTGCTGCTTATAGTCCGCGCCGAAACGTGAGGTGCCCCGACCGGTATCGAGATAAGCCATCAGATTCTCGAAGCCATCCGTCAATCGGCCGGCAAGATCAGAAAGTACTTCGATCTGCTTATCATGAAAGGAGGTTGATTTGGTGGTGCGGTCATGAATCCACGATTTGACAAAACTCCACCGCTCTTCCATCTTGATCAGCCGGTACAGGATAAAGATGAAAAATACAAGTGACACCAGAAACAGGATGCCTGCCAGGCTTAGCAGGTTACCATCAATTGAAGAAATGACTTGATTATCCATAGTGTAATAATAAGGATAAATAAGTACGATTTCAAAATATTAAACACAATTACGCAACTGGCATAATTTCAACCCGAACTGTTGTTTTTTAGCGACTGTCAACCTAGCTTCAGTCCCAGTGTCAGGGACTGATTTATCGGCCAGCAACTGATATGGTGAACCCCGAAACGGGCTTGGACTGGACACTGGAGTAGCTCAAACCTGTTTAAGGGTATCATTTGAAAACTGAATCTCCAAACCGGGAGCCTGAAAATGAAAAAATCCGTTCTGATGATGGCTGGCGTTAGTATGCTGGCCTGGTCATGCTCGACTGGAACAGATAATCCTCTGCTAATTGATTACGGAACTCCGTACGATATACCGCCCTTTGACAAAATCACCGAAGACCATTACTTGCCGGCCGTTGAAGCCGGCATGGCGGAGCAGTTGGCGGAAATCGATTCTGTTATCAGTAACACCGAAGCACCCACCTTTGAAAATACAATCGAAGCCCTGGAATTTTCCGGCACTACGCTGGACCGTGTTACACTGGTCTTCTATAACCTGGAAGGGGCCAACACAAACGACCGCATGCAGGAGCTGGCCCGCCAGTTCTCGCCCATGCTTTCGGGACACAATGATAAAATACTGCTGAACGACGAGTTGTTCCAGCGCGTGAAAGTTGTGTGGGATGACCGGGCGGACCTCGATCTGAACACCGAACAGTCTACACTGCTCAGCGAAACGTATAAGGCATTTGCCCGCAACGGCGCTCTGCTGAATGAGCAGCAGAAGGCTGAGTTGATGGAGATCAACAAGGAATTAGCGTCGCTCTCCACCAATTTTGGCGAGAATATATTGGCTGAGAACAACAAATTTGAGTTGGTAATTGAGGACCAGGCAGAACTTGCGGGCCTGCCGGAGGGCAGCATTGTTGCCGCAACCGAAGCTGCCAAGGAGCGTGACCACGATGGCAAGTGGGTATTTACCTTGCATAAGCCCAGCCTCATACCGTTCCTCCAGTATTCAGATATGCGCGAATACCGCGAGAAGATGTTCAAAGGCTACATCATGCGGGGCGATAACGGTGATGAACACGACAACAATGATATAGCAGCCAAAATGGCATCACTGCGGGCAAAACGGGCCAACCTGCTGGGGTATCCCACTCACGCCCATTACGTACTCGAAGAGAACATGGCCAAAACGCCTGAGGCCGTCTACGACCTGCTGAACAAGCTCTGGATACCGGCCCTGGCCAAGGCCAAGCGGGAAGCCGCCGAGTTCCAGGAGATGATTGATGCCGAAGGCGGCGATTTCAAGCTGGAGGCCTGGGACTGGTGGTATTACGCAGAGAAAGTGAAGAAAGCCAGGTATGACCTGGACAATGAACAGCTGCGGCCCTATTTTGAGGTGGAGAACGTGATCCAGGGCGCCTTCGAGGTAGCCAATAAGCTTTGGGGCCTGACCATCAAGGAGCGCTTTGACCTGCCCAAATATCACGAGGATGTGCGTACTTTCGAAGTGAAGGATAAGGACAGCTCCCATCTGGGCATTTTCCTGGTGGATTATTACCCCCGGGCCAGCAAGGGGGGCGGCGCATGGATGAACTCCTTCCGTAAGCAGTCCAGGCCCAAAGGGGTACCGGTAACTCCAGTGATCTACAACGTGGGCAACTTTACCAAGCCTACCGCCGAAAAGCCGGCCCTGCTTACCTTCGAAGAGGTGGAAACCCTGTTCCACGAATTCGGCCACGCCCTGCACGGGTTTCTTTCAAACTGTACCTACAACTCACTTTCGGGTACATCGGTGCCCCGTGATTTTGTAGAGGTGCCCTCCCAGGTGATGGAGAACTGGGCGGCCGAGCCGGAAGTGATGAAATCTTTCGCCCGCCATTACGAGACCGGCGAGCCTATCCCCGATGAACTGATTGCCAAGATCAAGGCGGCGGGCACCTTCAACCAGGGCTTTAAAACCGGTGAGTACCTGGCGGCCTCGTTCCTTGACATGGATTGGCACTCACTAACTGACAGCGAACTGCGGGTACCCGACGATTTTGAAGATGCCTCCATGGCCAGGATCGGCCTTATACCGGAAATCGTGTCGCGTTACCGCAGCCAGTATTTTGCCCACATTTTTGCCGGTGGGTACGCATCCGGCTATTACGGCTACATCTGGTCCGAGGTGCTGGACGCCGACGCTTTCCAGGCCTTCAAGGAGACGGGAGACATTTTTGATCCCGCCACCGCCCAGAGCCTGCGGGATAACGTGTTCTCCCGGGGTGGCACCGAGGAGCCCATGGTGCTCTACAAGCGCTTCCGGGGCCGGGAACCGGAGATCGAGCCGCTGCTTATCAGTCGCGGACTGAACTAGAGGCTGGAAGCTGGAGGCTGGAGGCTGGAGGCTCGATACTCGATATTGGATGTTGGATATTTGATATTGGATACTAGAAACTCGTAACTAGCTAACTATCCCGCCATTAAATAGAAACGCCCCCCGGTTGGTTTAAAAACACTGGCCGGGGGGCACTTTTTATAGTCATTCGAGCAATGATGGCCTACGCCTTCATTAGCCGTACCACCGTAATCTCTGAGGGTACACCTAATCTCAGGGGTGGGCCCCAGTAGCCGGTGCCGCTGTTCACGTAGATCCAGGTGCCGTTGTGGTTGTGCAGGCCCGAGACGTAGGGATGGGCCTGGGCCACGGCATAGTCGAAGGGGCGGAACTGGCCGCCGTGCGTGTGCCCCGACAGCTGCAGGTGCACGCCCAGCCGTTGGGCATCGAACACCGAGCCGGGCTGATGGGCCAACAGAAGTTTCAGGGAATCATCAGGTGTGCCGGCCAGGGCGGCGTCGGGATCGGAAATGTGGTTGGGACCGACATGATGGGACGATAGATCGTTCACACCGGCTATGGTGAGCTTGGCGCCGTTAACATCAACAACCCGGTGCTCGTTCTCCAGGCAGGTGAAGCCCAGGCCATCGATAACCTCCAGCCAGTGCTCCACGCCGGAGTAGTACTCGTGGTTACCGGTGACGAACCACTTGCCGTAGGGGGCCTCCAGGTCGGCCAGGGGAGCTACATCGCCGTTGAGGTAATTAACCGAGCCTTCCACCAGATCCCCGGTGAGGGCGATGAGGTCGGGATTCAGCGCCTGTACCTGGTCGGCCACACGCTGAACAAAGTTCCGCTTGATGGTGGGGCCCACGTGCAGGTCGGAGATCTGCACTATGCGCAGGCCTTCCAGCTGGAACGGCAGGTCGGCGATGGGGATGTCAACTTCTATGACGGTGGGTTTGCGCCGGGCCTGAAACAAGCCGTAGGCCGACAGCGTGCCGGTGGCGCTTAAAAGGCCCAGGTTCATGGCGTATATGAGGAAACGGCGGCGGCTGGGATCGTACTCGGCCGCAAAATCGGGGACCGCGGTGAAATACTCTTTCAGCCATGTCACCAGGCTGGTACCGGTGGTCCAGGCTATCCAGCCGAGGTCACGAAATACGACCACCAGAAATGTGAGTGTAAAGAACCCCAGGCTGGTGTAGACG
>DAOWIJ010000126.1 GCA_030640955.1 Fidelibacterota bacterium | reverse complement strand
CTCAACGTGCAATCATAACCATCATGAAATTCCATGACCTGGTTAAAACTTCTCTTTAGAATGCGGTTTAATTCCTCGTCAACTTTTTCCTCCTGCCAGGCAAATTGCTGGATATTCTGGACCCATTCAAAATAGCTGACGGTGACACCTCCTGCGTTTGCAATCAGGTCCGGGATTACATCAATGCCCTTATTGAGCAAAATTGGCTCCGCAGCAGCAGTGACCGGATGGTTCGCAGCTTCAACAAGCACCTGGCAATTGATCCGATCGGCGTTTTGCCCGGTTACCGCGCCTCCTAATGCGGCCGGTACCAGATAGTCACACTTTTGATAGATCACTTCATCCCGTTCCAGGGCATCACCCTCGGCAAAGCCCACAACGCTGCCAGTGCTCTTAACATGTTCCAATAACAGAGGAATATCCAGGCCCTTATCATTGACCAAGCCACCGCCCACGTCGCTGACTGCAATAACGCGAGCCCCTTTTTGGGTAAAGTGCAGGGCAGCAAAAGTGCCCACATTGCCAAACCCCTGGATAACCACAGTGGCGTCTTTCAACGATTCACCCTTCTGCGACGCCCATTCATCGGCAATAATTACTACCCCTTTACCGGTTGCTTCTTCGCGGCCCACGGACCCACCCAATTCGAGCGGCTTGCCGGTAACGACGGCCGGAGTGTGGCCTGCCTTCCGGCCATAAGCCGACATGGCCCAGCCCATGACAGCCGCATTAGTGCCCATATCGGGCGCCGGCACGTCGCGGTTGGGGCCTAAGATCATTGAAATCCGGGAAAAAAAAGTATCCGTAAGCCGGTACAGTTGTTCTTGGGTCAATTCAGTGGGATCGATAGTTATCCCCCCCTTGGCGCCACCAAAGGGGATGTTCACCAGGGCGGTTTTCCAGGTCATCAGCGAGGCCAGTGCCCGTACTTCCTCCAGGTCAACATGGGGATGGTAGCGCACACCACCTTTGTAGGGTCCCCGCGCAGCATTGTGTTGAATCCTGTAGCCGGTGTAATAGTGTAATCGATCGCGCCGGTAAAGAGGTATTTGTACCCGTATCTCGCGGTATGGGTTCTTCAACAGACCCATGGCTTCTTCCGGTACGCCCGCGATTACGCTGGCTTCATCCAGACGGGCGTTTACTTCTTCGAAAGGCGACGGCGATTTGGCGTCAGGCGGGTTGCTCATATATGTATCCTTTCCTTACCCTATTGAAGTGTTGGACTGCTCCAACCTGCTGATCGACAAGCTAATTAGCTGACGCAAGAAAGTTATGAGGTAGAGTTATGTTTACAAACTACATTTTCGAACGGTTTTCCCGGGCCCTCATCAGGGGCCGGACCGGCGATGTTTTCGCACCAGCATAAAAGGTTTGGTTCTTGACTTATCAGCGGGACTACTGGTGTAAGCGGGCCGTAACGCCCTGAATGGCGTGTTTGAATTTATCCACCTGGTTCTGTGTATGGAACAGGTCGTCAACCTGGTGGCCCACATCGTGGGGATAGACTTCCACGTCCAGATCAAGGAGGAAGGTGGATTCTATTTTAAGCTGATAATCACGGAGGATCTCTTTGGCCACCCCTTTCTCGCGCAGGTAATTGATATAGAACTTGATCTGACCGTCGGTGGTAATATTGAACAGCGGCAGCGGACCTTCGTCAGAACGGGCCTTGTAGGTTATCATGCCCGTTTCATCGCCCCGGCCCCAAGCCACCAGGTCAGATTCGGCTATCGTGAACTGAACCAGATCTTCCATCACATTGACTACATGCGCCGGGCATTGGGACTTGCTATATTGAATAAATGTTTTAGTGTCCCACTTAGCCATGCCGATCCTTTAGTCTTTGCCAGTATTTCGATGTAATTCAACCTGCATAAAACAGGCCATGCGGGTTAAAATACTGGGTTTAATTTAACAATTGTGGCCTAAAACGATTAAGTCAAATTATACTGGCATGTGAATTTAACGTTTAGTCCGGGGTATGAGCGACGTTTGTAATCTAGGTTTCGCGCTCTTTTAGAATTTGAGTTATCCGGGCAGATATAGCAGCAGGATCCAGTCCAAGTTGCCGGGCTACCGTGTCTCCGGGCGCTGAGGCGCCGAAGCAGTCGATGCCAATATTAAGACCCTGATTGCCAGTAAATCTTTCCCACCCGGCAGTGGCGCCGGCTTCGATAGATACAGCCAGGGCATTACCGGAATCCAGGATGCTCTCCTGGTAATCGACCGGTTGCTCAAAAAACAATTCCCAGCAGGGCGCACTGATTACACGGATGGCCGTATCCGTCAGCAAATCGCAGACCTCAAGCGCCAGGGATACCTCTGACCCGGCCGCAAAGATGGTCACTTGCGCTTCTTGCTCTGCTTCTTTAATAACATAAGCGCCCTGCTGTACACCGACGACGGCCCTTTTCTGCATATCGCTTTGCAATACGGGCAAGCTCTGCCTGCTGAGCACCAGGGCCGACGGCCGGTCCGTTCGGGTGAGTATGGCGCGCATGGAAGCGACCGTTTCGGTGGCATCAGCGGGCCGGAATACGAGCATATCAGGGATGAGCCGCAGAGACATGATCTGTTCCACCGGTTGATGCGTGGGGCCATCCTCACCCACATAGATAGAATCGTGGGTATAGATTCCAATGGCGTGTAGCTTCTGAAGGGCCCTTAAGCGCAGGGCTGGTTTCTCGTAGTCAGTGAACACCAGGAAGGTGGCCCCAAATGGTATCAGCCCGCCATGCAGGGCGATTCCATTATTGATGGCCCCCATGGGAAACTCCCGCACTCCATAGGCCAGGGAACGCCCGCCCCGGTTATCGCAGTTGAAGTCCCCATATTGTTTGGCAAAATTGGCCGTATTATTGGATGGCTCGAGATCGGCAGACCCGCCTACCAGGACCGGCAGGGCCGGCGCCAGGGCATCCAGTACCTGGCCAAAAGCTTTTCGGGTGGCAATTTTGCTGCCGGGTTCGAAGGATGGCCAGGGCAAGTCATCGCTGGCAAGCTCACCAAAATAGTTCCGCCACAGTGCATCAAATTCGGTATCTTCGCGCTTCTTGTTTATCACGGTCTGCCATCGGCCTACCTTTGTCCGGAGAGTTTCGTGGCGCGTCCTCATGCCGGCAAAGGCAGCGTCTGAAAACTGAAAGTACTGGTCTGGCAGTAGTCCGAGTTTCTCTTTAGTCGCGGCGATTTCCTCCGGCGCCAGCGGCGCGCCATGTGTGGCGGCCAGACCTTCCACGGTGGCAGTTCCGTGAGCCATGGTCGTATTCCCGATAATCAAGGTCGGCTGCTCAGTTGCTTGGTGCGCGTGTTGGATCGCTGCTTTGATCCGGCCCTCACTGTGACCATCAACTTCCAGCACCTGCCAGCCTATACTTTTGAACAATTGCTCATATACTGTAGAATCTACCCTATCGGTGCTACCCGATATCTGCACCTGGTTACGGTCATAATAAGCCACCAGGCGACCCAGTTTCCAGTGCCCGGCCAATGCGCACGCCCCCAGGGCCACCGGTTCCTGCAAATCACCATCGCCACACAGGCAGTAAGTGTAGTGCTCGATCGCGTTCGAACCCAGCCGGTCCCGCAGCATTTCCTCCGCCACGGCCATGCCGACTGCCATGGCTACACCCTGCCCCAACGGTCCCGTGGTGGCCTCCACACCCGGCGTCAACCCTCGCTCGGGATGCCCCGGCGTTCTGCTGCCCCATTGCCTGAAAGAGGTCAGATCATCCAGCTCGAGATATCCAATTGAGTAGAGCAGGCTATATAACAGGGCCGACTCATGGCCGGCAGAGAGCACAAAGCGGTCCCGGTTTTGCCATCCGGGATCAGCGGGATCATAGCGCAGATAATCCCGGAAAAGGATGGTGGCAAAATCGAGGGACGACAGGGCGCCTCCAGTATGCCCGGAATCCGCTTTCCGCACCGTGTCCATTATCAGTCCGCGCAGCTCATTCAAAAGCTGTTCATGTCCCATGTCTGCTTGCCTCATATTCGGATTGCTGTATCAATTTCGTCTGGTGAGCACACAATTGACTGACCAAATTTACCTTCGCGCCAAATCGATTCCCAGCGGCAACAGGGTTGCGCGGGCGGCATCTGATTTCTAAACTTGATGTCTACAATAATTAATGAGGTTCCTGATGAACTCCGCTTTGGTCGCTGTTGCCGGTATAGCCGTTTTCCTGATTGGATACCGCTTCTATAGCCGCTTCATCGCTCAAAAGGTTTATGGCACGGACGAAGATTTTATCACACCGGCTCATACCTTTAGTGACAACCGGGATTATGTGCCTACCAATCCCCGCGTGCTGTTCGGCCACCACTACGCTTCCATCGCTGGCGCTGCCCCCATATTGGGACCGGCCATCGCCGTAATCTGGGGCTGGGTCCCGGCCATTCTCTGGATCGTTTTCGGCACCGTTTTCATTGGCGCAGTACACGATTTCGGGGCGCTGGTCGTTTCGGTGCATCACAAAGGGGAAAGCATCGGCAAGATCAGTGAGCGCTTGCTTTCGCCACGGGCTAGAACTCTGTACCTGGGCATCATCTTTCTATTGATTTTCATGGTCATTCCGGTTTTTGCCCGGGCCATCGCCAAACTGTTTGTCAACTACCCCGGCTCGGTCATTCCCATCAATTTCCAGATTATTGTGGCGGTTATCATCGGCGTGTATGTGCGGCGCAAGAGCGTGCGTCTGCTGGCGCCGTCGTTGGTCGCATTGGCGCTGCTTTACGTGATGATCTATGTCGGTTGGTTTTATCCCGTACATATCAGCGATTTTGCGCCCTGGTTGGTCGCACTTTTTGGACCCGTTGGCGATCTGGCGGCCGAGGAGCAGGCCTGGGTCGTGCTGCTTATGGTATACGGCTTTATCACCGCCACCTTGCCGGTATGGCTGCTGCTGCAGCCCAGGGATTATATCAATACTCACCAATTAGTCCTGGCGCTCTCAATAATTTATATCGGCTTGTTTATTGCCCAACGGCCTATTGTGGCCCCGGCCCTGAATCCCGCGTCCATTTCCAAGGGGACCTGGTATCCACTCCTGTTTGTGACCATCGCTTGCGGCGCCATATCGGGATTTCACTCCCTGGTCAGTTCGGGCACCACCTCCAAACAGCCGCGACAGCTGAAAGACAGCCGGGTTATCGGCTATGGCGCCATGTTGGGCGAAGGCGCACTGGCCCTGGTGGCCACCCTGGCTGTCAGCGCCGGCTTTGACTCATCCAACGACTGGCTGCAACATTATCACTCGTGGGAGGCGGCCGCCGGTTCGTCCATACTGGCGTTTATCAATGGAGCGGCCAGTTTTCTGCAACCACTGGGTATTCCCGCAGGACTGGCAATGGTTTTTTTATCGGTGGTAGTGATCGCCTTTGCGGCCACCAGCCTGGATACCGCTTTCAGAATACAGTGCTATGTGTTGGGGGAGTTTGGCTCATCAATGGGCTTCCTGCCACTGGCCAAAGACCGCCGCATACAGGCGGGCATCGTGATGGTAGCGGGATTGCTGGTAACGCTATTTAACAAGGAGCAGGTGCTCTGGCCCCTGTTCGGCACTACCAATCAGCTGGTGGGCGCCTTGGCACTGCTGGTCATTTCAGTCTGGGTACTGAGGCGGGGCAACAATTACTGGTACACCCTGGTTCCCATGCTGTTTGTGGCCGTAATGACCTCGTGGGCCCTGGTAAAGGAGATCGGTTTCTACCTGGGCACCGGCAATTATCTGCTTCTCGCTATCGCCCTGATTATACTGTCATTCGAGGGCTGGATACTGGTCGAGGGCTGGCAGGTGTTCAGACGTTATCGGGTAGGGGTTGCCGGCCACGAGTAGGAGCCTCGGTAAGGCTGGAAACTGTGCCGTTTTCCTGGCCTGAACTGTCATTTCCCTGGCGTATAGCAATCCCACTGGTTCCTGGATTACTCATTGCTGGGCAGACCACACCTTTTGAGGCTTGAAATTATTATTTCCTTGTTGATTGGACTGATGGTCCGTGCCGCTTGTACTATCTCTATCACTGAGCTTAAGTCACTCTTATTAAGTTGACCCTTAATTCGTGCCGCATCCTCTCCGAGTTGTCTGATGATTTCTGATTCGGAAAGATCCTCTATCACATTTGAGCAATCGACAAATGAGTCATGTTCGAAAAAAGTGTAGGTAGAGCAGGCCAAGCGCATTTGACAATCCTTCAAACTTTTTCTTGACGCGATGAAGGGAGAAATGTGGCTATTAACGACGAATATGAGCGAGGGATTGCCGAGATGAAGCAGGAGAACATATTTATCTTTCGGATTCGGGATTGTGAAAGGGCAATAAAGGTAAAGGATAGTGCCTGTTGGAGCACTTCGTCTGATGAACTCTTCTCTATCTTCCTCGGGAAAGGCGCTACTGAGGGTTGTCAATCTGTTCAGTCGCTAGTTAGATGATCCCATAACTCATTACCCCCAGGGACGCTCTTAACAAATGCCTCCACGGGAATGAAGTCATTCTCGTCAGCTGCAAGATAAGCAGGATCATCATGACTAAGGGCTTTCAGCTCAATAAATTTCTTGCTTCCATATTGTTTAATCGCTTTATCGAGTACTTCCCTCTCTGATTCACTGAGCATGTTTGTGTTAGGCCCCCGCAACGGATGAATGCAGTTTCCCTCAATTCGGAAAGCCTGATCCTGGGTAGGTTCAATATGATCAAGGAAATTGTTTCGAGCGTTTTTAATGAGGTCGTACGTTCCGCTTGGGACAGGGCCGTGTTGCATTGCTACATATCGGTCAGTGGAAATCGAGCGCCCGTACTTGGATAGGTGGTCTTTGTCGGCGAAGTAGACTATCTTCAATGCTGTATACGTGTCTGAGCAACGACCCAAATCCACAATATAAAGAAGGACTTCCAATGCCTTCTCTTGCTTAAATCGCATGGATATACTCATTACGGCTTGTGTCGGTAATCCCAGGATTTACCCTCACGCATAGTGATAATACATCTCTACGGACGTGAAAAGCAACTAAAATCCGCTATTCCCTATTTCGGGCTTAATAGCGAAAACTTAAATAGGCTCCCCTTGATTACCAGAGAATCTCATAAAAGCAAAGGGGCCGCTTCAAGTGCCCCTGGTATACCGATAGTATATTGAAGGTTGGTTCCTCCCGTCGGTAACCCCCGGCCTGTTAAGCTGGTGGCTTCCTGTGTATTCCCAAATACTTTTGATAGGGTAAACTTCTCCTTTTTTCTCGTTTTTCTTACTTTTTATCAGTTTGTCATCGGTAGAGCAATAAACTGAAAATCCATCTCCACCCACACAGATTGCACAAATGTGACCCAGGACATTGCCAGGGAGTCTATTATTAACAATATTCAACCCCTTAATATAGGTACAGTATATCCGGAGTGACTATGAACCAGAATCAGGAGCAACCAAGGAAATCAACATTAAAGCACGATCTTCTCCTGTTGGTCGGAGCGCTCGTTGGCATGGCCCTGGGAGCTGGTATAGGCTGGATCGTAGGTGCATCCACCGGCGATAAAGGGATTGCCCTTTACGTAGCTATCCCTTTGGGCATTATAGTCGGTCTGGCGGTCGCTTCAAAAATACGTATTAAAAGAATCAAGATTGACCGCGGCTAGCCTGCGGCACTACCTGCACCCCCGATCCGTTTACACACACGCCCCTGCCGGCATATTCAAGAGTTAATACCCGTAAACCCGGTATTAGCATTCCGTAACCCTTTTTTGTAGATTACGGTGTCATAAATTAGCCTCACAGGTATAAAAATGCTGCACTTCGCCACGCCACGATTCAATCCCTTTGAGAAAGACCTCCCCAAGATCAGGGTTACCGACTTGGACAAACTGGTGGAGAATGCCGTCCCGGGAGGGTGGTATATGCAATATTTTGGCGCTTTCCCGGATGAGCCGGAATTGGCACGGGCGATAGTATCGTTCGCAAACAGTGACGGTGGCTGGATTATAATCGGCGTTACTGCAGATGAAACGGGGGCTGCTGCCTCTATTCCGGGTTTTGATCGCTCCGTGGCGCACCGGCCCAATGAGAAAGCCCGGGACATGATTCTGCGCTCGGTCAGCCCCGTGCCGCCCTTTGAATCCCGCTTGATCAAGCTCACGGATACCCACGGTGTACTCATAATCAACGTGGAACGGGGAGAGGATACCCCTTATCTCACCAGCAGCGGCACGGTTTACCGGCGCTCGAATTCCGGCGCTGAACCGGTGGCGGAAACTG
>DAOWIJ010000059.1 GCA_030640955.1 Fidelibacterota bacterium | reverse complement strand
TATGATACTACCGTCGCGGCCTCCCCCACATCCGAGCTGGCCGCTATGTACCTGGATGAATGCCGGCCCCGCATTGCGCCGGCCACACTGACCGTCTACCGCCTGGCCATCGACAACTTTCTCGATTGCTTCAAAGGCGCCGGCCTCGACACCCTCGGCAAACCGGATGGCAGCCGGTTGATCACCTACCTGACTCACCGGCATAGCAGTACCACCACAGTGAACATCTACCTGCGCTCCATCATGACCTTCTTGCGGTGGTGTGTCAAACAGGACTACATCGAGGCCCTGCCGTTCGAAGCCCAGCAGATCCGCCAGGAGCGTCCGTTGCCCAAATTCATCACCCCCCAGGAACTGGAGAACATCTACGCCGCAGTGGATAACGAGGCCCTGCTTGCTACGTACAGGATCTATGCCGCCACCGGGATCCGCCGCAGCGAGCTACATCACTCCAGCCTTTCGTCCGGTTTCCTGAACCTCACCCACACCAAGGGCAGAAAGGAACGGCTTGTGCCCCTGCCAGCCAATCTGGAGCAGGATTACCACCTGGCCATGAACGCCAACAACGGCCACCCTTACCACCCTGACTTCATCACCAAGATGTGGGATCGCTACCGGCAGCTAGCCGGCGTCACCGATCGGGGCAAGACCATCCACGCCATGCGGCACACATTCGCCTGCCGCACACTGGCCGAGACCGGCGACATCTACCTGGTTAAGGAGCTGCTGGGGCACAGCAAAGTGACCACAACGGAGGTGTACCTGCGGTTCCCTAATGGGTATTTGCGGGAGGTGTTTTTGAGGGGGTCAAGGAGACCTGATATCGGGGACCAACCAGGGACCAACCAGGGACCATAAGTGATACAGAATGCACTCTTTTGAACATCGGCGGCGTGCCAATGGCCACCAAAAGACCGTCACTTTATCGTCAACAATCACAGAGTTTTAGAGGGGAATTATGGCGTGGTCGATACTGGACTTGAACCAGTGACCTCTTGCATGTCAAGCAAGCGCTCTAACCAAACTGAGCTAATCGACCCATTTACCGACGGGGGCAAAGTTACCCAACTCAGGTGCAGTATGTCAACGGCGCGTTGCCGACCGGGCTGCGCTCATTTGCCCGATAGTTCATCCCCGCCCGGCTGAAGGGTGGCCAAATAGGTGGCTTCATCGTGGATTAACTCGACCGCCTTCTGATAAACTACATCATCTTCCAGGGAAGACTTGATGCGTTCGGCCAGTCCGCCGGCAATACCGGCGAACTCCAGCCGCAAACCCTTGCGGATATGCTCGCGTTCATCATCGAAGGCCGACGCATGCTTTCCGTCGAAATAGGTCTGCAACTCTCTGAGATCGACCGTCCCCTGGAAGCCTTCCAATTCCTCAAGGGTTTCCTCAAAATTGTGTAGGTTGTTTTCGCCAGGGAAGACCGGCTCTATTTCCTTATCGGCAATAAAGGCCTGGAAATCCTCCACCATGGCGTCGTTTACCACGACGGGCGTTTCCAGATTGTATTTATCGCCAGACTGGGTGGCAAAGGCAAAAAACATGCTCTTGGCCCACAGTTGACGGGACAACGGCGGCAGGCTCTCATTGGATATCTCAATGTCGGGCGTAATGCCTCCCCCACCTTTCACCACCCGGCCGGAGCGCGTATAGAACAGGGAATCGGACTTGTCGAGGCCATCGGTCAGTACGCCGTTATGGAGATAATCCTCCTTCTGGATCAGTCTGCCTGAAGGGATGTAGTATTTGGCCGTGGTCATCTTGATCGATTTATTATTGTTCAACGGGAAAATGCTCTGTACCAGGCCCTTGCCAAAAGTGCGGTCCCCAATGATAACGCCGCGGTCCAGGTCCTGGATGGCACCCGCCACGATCTCGCTGGCCGAGGCCGAGCCGCCGCTCACCAGAACCGTGACAGGCATAGCAGCTGGTAAAACGGGCTCATTCCGCGACGTGTGATTGCGCATGGCTTTCTTTGTACGGCCCCGGGTCTCAACGATGGAAACCCCTGGCTCCACCAGGGCATCTACCATGGACACTGCGTCCCTGAGCAGGCCGCCGGGGTTGTCCCGGAGATCCAATACAAGACCGGTCAATCCCTGTTTTATCAGATCTTCCAAGGCATCGCTGAACTGCTTCGAAGTGGCACGGGAAAACCGGGTTAAGCGGATATAGCCTATACTGTCCTGCACGCCGTAATAGGGCAGATCGTTGATCTTGATTTCCTCCCTGGTCAGTTCCACCGGGAAGGGCTCATGCTCGCCGATGCGCTCGAAGGTGAGGATTACCCTGGTACCCGGTTTGCCGCGAATCTTTCGGGCGGCATTATCGGTATTCAGGTCTTCAGTGCTGATGCTGTCAATTTTAATGATCTTATCACCGGGCCTCACACCGGCACGCTGGGCAGGAGTACCCTCCATGGGTGAAATCACTGTTAATGTGCCCTCACGGACACCCAGCCTGATACCGACACCGCCGTACTTCCCTTTCGTGAGCATCGTGACGGCGCTCTGATCCTCCTCATGAATGAAGACCGTATAGGGATCAAGGTTTCTCAGCATGCCTTCAATGCTGGCGTCGATCAGTTCTTCACTGTCAATATCATCAACATACTCGGCCAGCAAGTTTTTGACCACACTATTATAAGTGCGGATGTTATTGGATATGGAGCGGAAGAAATCGGTAGCCAGAACCGATGAAGTACCGGCCACAATTACTGCCAGCATGGCCAATAGAATAAAGCGGCGTTTCAAATAAGGTCTACTCATTCAGTAATCTCTCCTCGATAGCTTCTGCGATTACTTGGGCAATGGCGCCTTTTTCCAGGGAACCGTCAATAACCAGCCACTCGCCGGGCGAGCCGTGAGCCAATTTAAGGTAACCTTCGCGCACCCTGCTGCGAAAAGATTGACCGGAGCTTTCCATGCGGTCATCATCCATATTTTCCAGACGATTAAAACTGGCAGGAACGGCGATGTCCAGCAGTATTTTCAGATCCGGTTTCAATCCCCCCGTGGCCAGGTTCTGTGTAGTAATGACCTGCTCCAGAGGAAGTTCCCTGCCATAGCCCTGGTAGGCAATGCTGCTGTCGGCATAGCGGTCGCAAATCACGATTTTATTGTCATCCAATGCCGGCCTGATAAGCTCATGGACCAATTGGGCCCGCGCCGCGGAAAACAGAAAAAGCTCCGCTCGTGGATCAAGGCCGGCGCTTTCAATAGCAAGTAGCAGATCACGGATTTTCTCCGATAATTCCGTGCCACCGGGTTCACGCACTACCAGGACTTTGTGGCCGGCTGCTTCCAGGTAACTTCTCAGTAAATCGATTTGTGTCGACTTACCCGAGCCGTCGATGCCCTCAAAGGTGATCAGCTTGCCGCTCATCGTAAACCTTCCTTGCCAACCACCAGTACTATTTCGCCTTTTACCGTAGCGCTTTCCAAATCGGTCAAGACTTCCGTAATCGTGCCCCGCATTATGGTTTCATATTTCTTTGTGATTTCCCGGCACAGAGCCATCTTGCGCGGACCGAAATACTCATTCATATCCTGTAAGGTTCGTTTGACCCTCTGTGCCGATTCAAATATAATAACGGTTCCATCGAATTGCGCCAGCTCTTTTAATCTGGAAACCCGGCCCTTTTTCCGGGGCAGAAAGCCCTCAAAAAGGAATCGGTCGGTGGGCAGGCCGCTGACAGCCAGGGCGGCCAGCAGGGAACTGGCGCCGGGAATGGGAACGATCTCTATCCCCTGTCGGGCAGCCAGTGAAATCAGCCGATAGCCGGGATCGGAGATCGTGGGCGTTCCGGCATCGGAAACCAGGGCGATGTCCTTACCGGCGGACAGCTGTTCGGCCAGTGCCTCAGCCTGCCGCACTTCATTGTGTTCATGGTAGCTGACCTGGGGCTTGCTGATGCCGTAATGACTGAGCAGCTTGCCGGTGACCCGCGTGTCTTCAGCCGCGATTAAATCTACCGCAGCCAGGACCTCAAGGGCCCGTTGAGTAATGTCCTTCAGGTTGCCTATCGGCGTGGCGACGACATATAAAGTACCGGCCGCCACTTACGACAAACAGCTCCTGATCGATTTAATCAGCAAGCCGTGAAGGATGTCCAACTGCTCATTCGTAACCGTCAGATGGGGCCTGAACCGCACGGACTTAGCGCCGCAACCCAGCACAATCGCGCCGTTATTGTATAGCGTGCCAGTAACGGCGTCGCGCTCGGTGGCGGAAGGCAGATCAAATGCGCAGAACAGCCCCTGACCGCGAACATTGGAAACGAAACCGGGGAATTCCTTTTCTACATCGGCCAGCTTATCCATCAGGTAGCGCCCTTTGGTTATGGCTCCGGCAATCAGGTTTTCATCGCGCAGGACCTGCAGCACCAGGTTGAACCGCACCATGTCAACGAGGTTGCCACCGAAGGTCGAATTGATCCGGCTGGATTCGTGGAATACGTTGTTTTCCACCTCATCAAGACGCTTACCGGCCAGCACGCCACAGACCTGGGTTTTCTTACCGAAGGAGATAATATCCGGCCGGGCATCAGGACCGAAGTGTTCGTGAGCCCAGAATGCGCCGGTGATTCCCACACCGGTCTGGATTTCATCGTAGATCAGGATAATATCTTCCTCATCACAGATTTGCCGCAGCTGGCGGGCGAACTCGGGGCGCATATAATTATCGCCACCCTCGCCTTGGATAGGCTCGATGATCAGGGCGGCTATTTCATGGGGATTATTCGTGATGGCCTGCTTTATCTCGTCAATTGCCCTGGCCTCGGAGGCTTCAACTTCCCTGATTACGTCATCAGTTGTGGGGAAACGCAGTGTCGGGTGGCTTACGCGGGGCCAGTCGAACTTGGGGAAATAGAGGGTTTTGCGTGGATCGGGGCTGTCGGTCAGGCTCATGGTATAGCCGGTCCGGCCGTGGAAACACTTTTCAAAGTGAATCACTTTGCTGCCTTTCTCACCATTGCCGGCAGCCAGATTCTTGCGCACTTTCCAGTCAAAAGCCGCTTTCAGTGCGTTCTCGACAGCCAGCCCGCCCCCTTCGATAAAGAAAGCGTAGGGCAGATAATCGGGAATGCCGACTTCATCGAAAGTCTCTACGAATTCGGCATATTCACGAGTATAGATATCTGATAGCGTCGGCTTGTTGATAGCAGCGGAAAGCAGCCGGTCGCGGTTGGCCACCAAGGTTGGATGGTTATAGCCGATGGCACCCGACGCGAACATGGAAAACATATCCAGGTATTCGCGGCCGGTAACCGCATCGATGATCCATGAATCGTGGCTTTTTTCCAGGTCGATTACGACATCATAACCATCGGCGAGAATATGCTTATCCAGCACCTGCCGTACATTACGTGGTTCAACAAAATTGGTCATATATATATCCTTTAATAATTACCGGTTATCTATCTGGGCACGCTGGAGCTTGCCACTGTAGTCAACATAAATGGTCTTGGGTTCACTGAAAAACTCATAGGGCGCGTAACCCCCCTCGCGGTGCCCGTTGCCGGTGCTTTTGCAGCCGCCAAAAGGCATGTGGCATTCAGCGCCGATCGTGGGACCGTTTATGTAGGTAATGCCCGCCTGAATGTCACGCATGGCCGTAAAGGCATCATCAATCCTCTGCGTATAGATTGAGGAAGACAAACCATATTCAGTGGCATTCAGAATATCTATGGCTTCGGTCAGGTCGTTGGCCATGATCACCGAGAGTACCGGGCCGAATATTTCCTCATCATGAATGCGCATGCCGGGGACCACCTCAGAAAAGATAGTCGGCTGATAGAAAGTGCCTTTGTCCAGGTCACCACCGATGGCGAACTTCCCCCCCACTACCAGCCTGGCGCCTTCCTTTTGCCCAATCTGAACATATTCATGAATCTGGTCCCGGGCACCGGCATTGATCACCGGCCCAACGTCCACGGATTCATCCAGGCCGTTGCCCAGTTTAAGGTCCTTTGCCGCGGCGACCAGCATTTTCAGGAATTTATCATGGATCGACTTGTGGAGTATCAGCCTGCTGGTTGCGGTGCAGCGCTGGCCGGTCGTTCCAAAAGCTCCCCATAGAACTCCATCCAACGCCAGCTCCAGGTTAGCGTCATCCATGACGATCTGGGCGTTCTTGCCGCCCAGTTCCAGAGATACCCGCTTCAGTTCACCACCAGCCACTGAATTGATCCGTTTGCCCACGGCGGAGCTACCGGTGAAAGAGATGCCGTTGATATCGGGATGGGATATGATGGCTTCACCCACTTCCCCACCGCCACCGTGGACGATGCTGATAGCCTTGGCAGGCACACCGGCTTCCACCAGGATCTCCACGAAAGTGGTGGCCGTGGCGGGAGTATCGGAAGCGGATTTGAATATAACCGTATTACCGCTGGTTAGTGCCGGGAATAGTTTCCAGGTGGGGATAGCCATGGGAAAATTCCAGGGACAAATCGCTCCAACTACGCCAAGTGGTATGCGGGTGGTCATGTTATATTTATTCGGCAGCTCCGATGGCACGGTCTTGCCGAACATGCGCCGGGCTTCCCCGAAGGCATAATAGGCCGTATCGATCCCTTCCTGGGTATCGCCCCGGGTTTCGGCGATAACCTTGCCCATCTCCCTGGTCATTACCCGGGATATCTCCTCTTTACGCTCGACCATCAGATCACCGGCCCTTTTCATGATCTCGCCTCGCACCGGGGCGGGAACCAGCCGCCAGTCGTTGAAGGCTTCCCGAGCGGCGGCAACGGCCCGGTCCACATCCCCGGCCGTACTTCTGGGGAAGGTGCCGATAATGTCGCTATGGTCAGCGGGATTTACGTTATCGTAGCGGCGCCCGTTCTCGGACTCACACCACTCACCGGCGATATAATTCTGGTACTCTCTGGTCATGGATATATCCTTATCTAATACTAGGCCAGCTGCTGTGAATTGTCTATAGTATGGGAATAATACGCCTGCAGCGGCGCGCTAATTTACAGCGTGGACAGCAAGGATTCAGCGACTTTCAAGGACAATCAGCAGGTCAGATCAGTACAACCAGCTCCAGCCAGATCAGGCTCAGCGGCATGACGTAAAAGAGTGAGTCGAAGCGGTCCAGCACGCCACCGTGGCCCGGCAGCAGTTTGCCGGTGTCCTTCACGCCGATATCGCGCTTCAGCCGGGACTCGACAAAGTCACCCAGTTGGCCAAAGCCGCCGGTGATCAATCCGAATACAAGCAGATCGGTGAGACCGAATATATTCCTAGGCAGAAATCCGCCGTAGCCCAAAGCCAGCATTAGCGCCACAGCGCCAATCAATCCTGAAACGGTGCCTACCACCGTTTTGTTGGGACTGACCAGGGGTGCGATCTTTTTCTTGCCGAAGGCCTTGCCAAACAGGTAGGCCAATGAGTCGCATAGCCAAACCGACAGGTAAAGAGAAAGGGTGAGCCGGAATGCCACATCAACCTGGGGCGCGAAACGGGAGTAGTCCATTTCCCGCACCAGTATGAAACAGCCGCCAAACAGGGCGATCCACAATACGCCGCCCAGGTTTGCCGAATAATCGGACCACGATGTTTCCGAGGGGATCAGTACTCCTATGGCCTGCAGGGCGATTACCAGTACAATCACAATGGCAAGCAGGCGCATCCCCGTCGTTGCCCAATCAGCAGGTGCGCCCAACAGGCCGGCGTGCCGACTGAAAATTGCCAGCAGGGCGATTGCCGCCAGGTAGCCCACTACAGGCCGGCCCACCCGGTTGACCTTTGGCAATAACCGATAAAATTCGCGTAAGCCCAGGAATACGATTGCGGCTACCAAAGCAGCGTACAGCAGGCCCCCCTGCCAGATGATATACAGCAGGGCCGGTATGCCCAGCACGTCTACCACCAGACGCGACATGAGGTCGCTTTTTATGGGTCGGGGATCAGACACTCAGTGCAATTTACTGCGCCTGTCAGGCAAACACCAAGATCAGTGATTAGGCAGGTGATGGATGTACTCGTTATCACCCACTTCGATAATTTCGATCTTGACCTTAGTGGTACCCTGGTTCAGGAACCCGAGTTTCTTGGCCGCCCCGTAGGACAGGTCCAGAATGCGGCCGGCAACATAGGGGCCGCGATCGTTTATGCGGACGATGATGCTCCTGCCATTGGAAAGGTTGGTCACCCTGACGATTGTGTTCAGCGGCAGGGTCTTGTGGGCAGCCGTACGGCCATACATGTCGTAGACTTCACCGTTGGCGGTGAGCTTGCCGTGAAAATCCGGGCCATAGAACGAGGAGATACCTACTATCACCTGGCCTATCCTGACCTTCGCCCGTGCCGTTGTGCTTTTCCGGGGAGGCTGCCGCTGTGGCCGCTGGACCTTTTTGGTCCGGGTCGGCGGTTTACGATCTGATGTATAACGCGGTGCAGAGGCGCAATTTGACAATACGAGCAGACACAATCCAATAATCAAGGTCTTCTTCATGAGCAGCGCAACTAATTGACCAGGCCCCTTAGTTCCCCTAAAGAACCCGCGCCGATCTTCCGGAGCAGTTCGGGCAGCCTGGCGCTGATCTTTACCCCAATACCGGGATCACGGTAGTTCAGGGTGCCAATCTGAACCGCGTGAGCGCCGGCCCGTACAAACCGCACGACATCTTCAGCAGCGCTTATACCGCCAACGCCGATCACGGGAATGGATACGGCCTGCGCCACGCGATATACAGCCGCCAGTGCGACCGGTCGGATAGCCGGTCCTGATAGGCCGCACAAACCGGTGCTGACCTTAAAATTACCGGTTACAGGGTCGATATCCATGCCTACAACTGTATTTATGGCGCTAACTGCATCGGCGCCCCCTTGCTCGGCCGCCCGCGCAATAAGACCGATATCGGTAACATTCGGGCTCAGCTTGATCATCATAAAACGGTCGGTTGCCTCCCGCAATCGCTGGGTGAGTTCCCTGGTCATGTTGGCATCTACACCAAATTCCATGCCACCTTTTTTAACATTGGGACAGGAAATGTTGATCTCGTAACCGGCAAAACCGAGGTTGGCCTGTTCAATCGTGGATAAAACCTCCACGTATTCATCCATTGTGCTCCCGGCAATGGAAACGAATACCGCCGTCTCCAGTCCCGCGAGGTAGGGCAGTTTTTCCCGGCAGAAGTGCTCCACGCCCACATTGGCCAGACCGATGGCATTCAGCATACCGGCGGCAGTCTCGGCAATGCGGGGCGGCGGGTGTCCCTCCCTGGGATGCAAGGTAATGGATTTGGTCACAATGCCGCCCAGCTGATTCACATCCACCAGGTCCCGGCCTTCGTCGCCATAGCCAAATGTGCCCGATGCCGTCAGCACCGGATTCTTCAGAATGAGTTGATCCGACAGTTTAACCGTGACATCAATCATGGTTGAGAACCAGTTGGTCAGCGTGAAAAACAGGTCCGTCCATGCAGACCAATTTAAAGCGTTTACCATAGCTGGGTTGGTCGTTGTCAGCATCAACCTTTGCTTCAATGCTGCAACCCTGACAAATTCCGAAGCCGCAACCCATCATTTCCTCTACGGCCAGTTGGCAGGGCAAAGCGGCCTTAACGGTATACGTGCCGATGGCCTCCAGCATTGCCGGTGGCCCACAGGCAAAGATCTGATGAGGCGCATTTTTATTTTCCCTCAGAACAGATTGCAGTCCGTCAAGGGCGGTACCGTGGAATCCCGCTGAACCGTCGTCGGTTGTCAGCAATATGCCGTTAGCTGGATCGTGGGCCAGGAAGTGTTCCTTTTTACTGCGTGCCCCGATTACCAGCCAATGCTCTTTACTTATTCCAAGCAGATATTCATGAAGGAAGTTGATGGGCGCCAGGCCAACACCGCCGCCCACTAATATCGGCAGTCGCTCACTATCATATTCCCAGCCGTGTCCCAGCGGGCCCAGCAGATTGACCCGCTGGCCGCTGGCCCACGATTCCATGATGGTGGTACCGGCGCCAAAAATCTTGTAGATAAGCGCTAGATTGTCTCCATTTACACCGGCCACACTCATGGGGCGTCTTAAGAGCGGGATCAGATCGTCATGGACTAAAATATTGACAAATTGGCCCGGCTGCGCGGTGGCGGCGATCCGCGGCGCTGACAGGTCGAGCCGGTAGATCCCCTCAGCGATAGCCTTATTCTCGCTTACTATGGCATCTTCAATATACATGATCTATTGCGCTTACTGGTCCTGTGATTCGTCAGTGGACTCATCAACTTTGTCAAGCTGATCGGCCACACTCAACTTGATTTCTTTCAATTCCTGTAGCCTTTTAACGCTGATCCGAGTATACTCACCATCAGGGAAATACTTCTGGTATTCTTCATAGGCGGCAATGGCGTTATCAAGATCTGCAATATACTCATCATAAAGATAGGCGATGGCAAAACTTGACTGTTCCGTACCGAACTCCCGCCTGATAGTGCTATATATTTCAAGTGACTTGTCGGGTGCATCGTCTAGCAGAGCTACCGCCTTGTTCAACAGAGAATCAAGCCTGGTGGTGGCAGGCCGGTCTTCTCCGCTGGAAAATAGCAGGGCGTATGGAGTACCGGGATAGCGTTCCAGTAGATAATTCCGCCAGAACTCTTCTTGAGATGAATCACCGGTGGCATGGTAATAGATCACGTACGCCGCTTGGGGAGCTATGGCGGTTTGCTCATAATTATAGGCGATTTCCGCCATCATGACTAGCGCCGGCTCAACGTTGTGCAGTTCAATCAGTTGCAGCTCCGCCAGGCGGAATTTTGCGTGAGCCAGTTTCTCCAGAATCGCCAATCTATCCCTGATCAGTTGCACTGAATCCTGGATGGCAGTCACCATTGGCGCTGCAACGCTACTGTCAGCCTTAACCTCAACAGCCGTAGTTGTGTCTTCATCAGCGGCCAGTTCGAGGGCTTGCAGATCGTCGGTCAAGCCGGCAATTACGTCGTCCAGGGTCTCCAGTTTCCTGATCTGTTCCAGTTTCAGTCTCGCCGGTTGAAAGTAGAATGTCTGATTGGCAACTTTCTTAAACTCTTCCTGTGCCGCCTTTGGATCGTGTTGCTTGGCGAGGTAGATTTCGCCAGCGTGAAAGGAAGCCTCACTGGCCTCAGGGGTTGTTCTGTATTCCTCCGATATTGCCAGATACGTTTCCAGGGCCGCTTCGACGTTGCCGAGGCGTGCCTCGATTTTGCCTATTTCCAGTCGTAGACCCGGAAGTATATCACTATATTCTTTCAGCTGCTGCATGGACCGTACTTGACGGAGCGCGCCGTCAATATCATTCATTTTTTGCAGTAGTTTTACGTGTTCAAGCCTTGATTGCACGCGGTCCTTTTCACTCGGAGTTACCCGGGAAAACCGGCCCAGGTAATCGGCTGCTTGGTCCAGCTCTTCCTGATCGAGAGCAATGGAATAGAGACGATAGTAGATATTGGCTCTCTGGGTGGGATTGACGGCCACACCAGCGGCTGCTTCAAAGTGACGCATAGCCAGATTGGGGCCCTGGTTCCGCAGGGCCAGGTCACCTCTAAGCATATATATTTCCGTCAGTAAATCGCGTGGTGGCGAGTCGCTGGAGAGGATCGGCTCAAGGTCGTTTTCCATCGCTTCCATGGCGCCCATTTCAGCATGAACCTTTGCCAGCCAGACCCTTGCTTCGTTACCGTAATCTATCCAGGGGTACTCATCCAGCAATTGCTGGAGATAGCGTTCGGCCAGGCCATATTCCTGGCGGAAATAGCGGGCCCGGC
>DAOWIJ010000026.1 GCA_030640955.1 Fidelibacterota bacterium | reverse complement strand
GTCTTCCATGATCAGCAGATTCACCGGTTTGGCAGGTGACAGAGCCCGCGACACCAGGATCTCAGGCTGCTCGCTCCAGTTGATTATGTCGATTTTTTCGCCGTTCAGTTCACGGACGATGGACTGAATGCGACTGCCGCGCATACCGACGCAGGCCCCCACGGCATCAATGCGCTTGTCGTGGGAATAGACGACGATCTTGCTGCGGTCGCCAGGCGCCCGGGCTACCGACCTGATCTCGATAATGCCGTCCTCGATTTCCGGCACTTCCATCTCAAACAGGCGGATCAGAAAATCGCTGTCGGCCCGTGAAATGACGATGTCCGGTCCTTTCGGGTTGATTTCGACAGACTTGATCAGGGCCCGGATGGAATTGCCCCGGCGGTAGCGTTCATTGGGTATCTGCTCGGAACGGGGCAGCCGCAATTCCACTTTATCGATATTAATGAAGACGTTGTCACGCCTGACCTGGTGGACGTCGCCTGCGGCAATGGTGCCGATCAGTTGCGAATATTCGTCGTAGACCGCCTGCTTCTCGATTTCCCTGATGCGCTGGCTCAGGAACTGTTTGCCTGTCGAGATCAGACGCCTGCCGAAATCGGAGGGATCAATGATCTCAATGAAGGGATCGCCCACGTCCAGGTCCGGTTCGATTTCCTGGGCCGCCTCCAGTGAAATTTCTATCACCGGATCAGTGACCTCAGCAACGATAGTAAGCTCCTGATAAATTTCGATGGTACCCTTATCCATATTGGCGATCACACTGAAGTTGGTATAATCCTCACCGTACTTCTTCTGAATTAAGGTCATGAAGAGTTCTTCAATGATGGTGCCCAAGTGGGCCCGGTCGATATTCTTTTCCCGCGCGATAGCGGAAAAGGATTCGATTATTTCTTGATGAATCAACAGATTTCTCCTGCCTACCAGTGCATAACTACCTGGGCCTTTTCGATATTGGCCCAGGCAAACTCTTTTTTACTTTCCGCTGTCTTCAGAACAATGCCGTTTTCCCCGGCTTCCAGCAATTCCCCGTTAATGCTCGCCGGGCCATCATCCTGTTCTTCCCCAACTAACCTGACCGTCAACTGCTGTCCGATATGGCGGGGGTATTGCCAGCGCTTCATTAACCCGGCAGATACTCCGGGCGAGGTAACTTCCGGCCGGATTTCATCGGCCTCCAACAGGTCGCAAAGCTTGTCATCACCGGTTACCCGGCGGTGCAGCGAGGTGAGTTGATCAACAGTCACCCCGTCGGGCGTATCAACAACCAATTTCAGATACACGCTGCGACCAGTCTGATGAATCCGTGAATCGAGGATTTGCAGGTCATTCCCGCTAACCAGTTCCTCAAGATATTCAATCGGATCCATAATCAGGCCCGTTTTCTGAAAACAAGAAGTGGGTCATTCGACCCACTTTCAGCAGTCGGAAATTACCATGTAATGTTTTATTCCGCAAGATCATAGTAAGTGTCAACCACGCTGCGCTTTCAGCTCGGCGGCTGTAATTAATGCCTTGATTTTAGATGCGGCCTGGAAATCCAGGTTTTCGATTTCCAAAAACGGATTTAGCAGTTTGATCGTCTCCTCAGGAGCATCAGCCAGCAGAAAATTGCGTCCCGCCAGGATTGCGTATCTCACCTGGGAGCTTTTTTCCCGCGCAGTCAGGGTAGCGCTTTCAAAAAGCCGGGCGGCAGCTATGTACTCCTTGCGGCTTTCGGCAATGATCCCTAATCCACCGTAAGCGCCGCACTTCAACAGTGGAATCTGGCCGTATTCGTCGAGAAACAGCTGAAAATGCAATTCCGCATTCACCGTATCGCCAACGAATAATTCCGACCTTGCCAGCAGAAACAACCCGCTGCCAAACGATTTCAGCCCGCTATATTCGTCAACGACGGGCACCAATTGAGAGATCACGGTATTGTAATTGCCGCTGCCAAACTCAATAAACGCGATTCCGGTGACGGCCCGGGCCTTTTCATCCTGCGTGGATCTCCAGCGGATAACCAGTACACTTAATACCAGAGCGACAAGGATGATCCCGCCATATCTCGAGATGTTTGTCTGATGGATACCCCAGAACTGACGGAATTTGTAGATCGTATCCATCAGGGGATCGTGTTTCAGTTCTTTGCGTGTTATTTTCTTGCGGGCTTTTAACATCTGACTTCCATAAATTCTTTTTCAGCCTGTAAAGTTAGGGTAACAGCTGGTCAGTCATCAACCTTTGTGTCGACCTTTAAGCATTTAGCTGCGCACACTAATTGACCTGCGCAGGCCTGCTCAACCGGTTAATTTCAGCCTACAAATGACAAACAGGGAGAAGTTATAACGAATGAAATACCTGATCACCGTTTTCATGACGATTTTCCTGGCGGAAATCGGAGACAAGACCCAGTTCGCCGTGTTATTGTTTGCTACCAACGAGGGCGTCTCCAAGATCGGTGTGGCGCTGGCGGCTTCGCTGGCCCTGGTTACGGCAACTGTGATCGCCGTAACCCTTGGTGACCGCTTTTCCCGGCTGATAAATCCCCACATTTTGGAAGGCATCGCAGGGGTGGGCTTTATTATCATAGGAATTTTCATGTTAATCTCCCTTTGGCATGAGGTATGAGCCAACTTATTTCAAACATGACAGTAGTCTTAACGATTGCCGGTAACTAATTCGTTGTCAGGCGTTATAGTGACGAACACCACCATAATATATCAGGAATTATGGTATGCGACCGCTGCATCCGCTTGGTGTGTGAGGAGCTGGAAGGTCTAGGGTATGATGTAGCCCTGGAATCAGCAGGCATTACGTTGGTGAAGGGTGATCTGCGGGGAATCGCGAAGGCCCTGAGACTCAGCAAGTCTACCATGGCTAATATACGCCAGAATTTGTTCCGGGCTTTTATTTACAACAGTCTGGGCGTACCGGTGGCGGCGGGCATACTATATCCATTTTGGGGGCTGCTGTTGAGCCCCATTGTAGCGGCTGCCGCCATGAGTTTCAGTTCTGTGACCGTAATCGGGAATGCCCTCAGGTTAAAAAACGCACACCTGTGAGGAAGATACTTGCCCCCTGCCGGAAGCGGTAATTGGTGCGGTGTGGTATCAGCCTGGCTTTATTCGGTAATGATGAAATTCTGGGTCCAGTCCATGGCGTTAAAATACATCCCCGGTATTTCATCCTCAGGTAATCCAAGCGTTGTGATGTAGGTATGAAGAGCATCCCAATCACCCTCTTCGTAGGACCTGACCAGTGCCAGCAGTTTGGCAAAATCACCTTCACCACCCAGTATGGCCGCTTTCATATCGGCCTTGATGGGTATATCATTCAGCACTTCTTCAAGAGGGCGACTGAAGAACAGGTCAATCATGGAAAATATGCCCATGAAAAAAAGATCATTTCCCCTGTCGTCGTAGCCCAGTTTCATTCCCAGTTCTTCAAGAAATATTCCCCGCAGCAGGCAGGTAGCGAGAGCCTCTTCCGGAAGGTCTTTACCGATATTCGTGATGGTCACCAGCGAAGCCCACTTCTTAACTTGATTAGTGCCAAGCATTTTCAGGGCATGCTGCACTGATTCTACTTCGTTCTGCAAACCGAAGGCAGCCGAATTGATGTATTTCAGCAACTTGTTCGTCAGCGCAACGTCCTGCCTGATGATCGAGTCCAGTTTATCAAAACTGACATCCTCCTGATTAATCTCCTGGAGCAGTCGTAAATATTTGAGTTTAAACCCGGGGATATCATCTTTCTCGACATAGACCGCCTCGCAGAAAAAGGTTCCATGGAAAAAGTTATGCCCCAACTTGACCGCGTTCTCAAAGGCGCTGCGGGTCTCCAGGTTGTAGGCCACCGTTTGGATGCGCATACTCTTGCACCAGACCGCCATCGTGCGCAAATCGTCCTCTTCCAGGCTCCTGAAATCAACGACGACCATATTGGTTAACTCGGACATGGCATCGTATTTGTTGTCTATGACATAGGATCCTAAGGCCACCTTGAACCCTTCCACTTTCCAACGCTTGATGGCTTCCAGGTGTCTTTCATCATATTCAAATGGTTGACTGAGGTAAAAGATTACTCCTTTGCGGGAAAAGCGTCGCAGCTCCAGGCCCAGCAAAAGTTCGGGAGTGATCTCAACAAAGACATCCTTGTGCTTCCCGGGCACCGGCTTGGCGGAGCCGAACAGGCACACCCGGATATTTTCGGACAGTTCCTCTTTGATTTTGTCATCAGCCAGTAATTCGGCTGTTTCAAATCCGAACTTTAACTCGTAGGCCGCGACTTTTTCGCTTTCATGAAAGATGGGCTGGCAGGTAATCAGACGCTTCATAATCCTTCTCCAATAACTGCTTGAGGAACAGAAAATTGAGGTTCAAGGTAGTACATAAACTATTTTAGGGCAAGTCCTGCAATGGGGAAATGAATAGTCGGCCTAACCGGATTTGATACTCAGCGGGCCGCAGCCAGATCTGTGAGGTATCCGGAGTAGCGTTTCAAGTAAAAGAACCAGCTGATGAACATCAGGCCGGTTGCGATAGTGAGAACGTAAAATCCGGCCTCGGTAAACTTGAATATATAAAGCGTCATTGCGGCGGCGGTAAAAGCCACAAACATTTTGCCTGTATAATTGCTCTGGAAGACTTCTTTTCTGATATTCATTAAATAGGTGACCAATATGGATATGGTTATGTCACGCAATCCCAGCAGTATAAAGAAATAGACGGGAAAGTGGCGCTCCGGATCGAAGATCAGATAGATCATAACCGCCATCATGATAAACTTGTCCGCGATCGGGTCAAGCAGCTTGCCAACGTCGGTAATATCCCCCGAGCGCCGCGCTAGATAACCATCGGCAAAATCGGAAAAAATAGCGAGGACAACCAGGATGAATGATTCAACCATCAGGTCCCGTTCAAGGGCCATCACCAGGGGCAGCGACAGAAAAGCCCGGAACAGGCTCAGGCCATTGCTGATGGTAAAAATCCTATCCGGGGAGTGCACCATCTATTTTCCCATTCTCCAGAAATAGTTGCTGATTGCAGATTCGTTCAATAAAATTAAAGTCGTGCGAAATAATTATCAATGGTTTCGGTTTAAAGGCAGCCATGACCTCTTTTAAAAACCTGGAGACGGCAGCAGCCGGCAAACCGTAGGTTGGCTCGTCAAGTATAGCCAGCGTGTACGCACCGGCAAGGAGGGCTCCGGCCAACATCAAGCGGTACCCGGCGGCTTTGTCCAACTCCGCTACCTGTGTGTACGATTCCGAGTCTGCCAGCAACTGTCCGTATTGTGCCGCGTGCTCCCCGGACAGCTTCTTGTATTCCACCAATTGCTCCAGCAAATCCTGGTAACCTGCATCGTGGGGTTGGTCAACAATGGATTGCATGATATACCCCACGTTCACGGCCTGTCCATGAGACAACCGGATGTCAACCGTACCTTTAAAGCCGGTCAGACCAGCCAGGCAGTCAGCCAGGGTCGATTTACCCGAGCCGTTATCCCCGCAAATACCCAGGACATGCAGCGCCTTCATCTCCAACGATGGTAAATCCAGGCTGAAGTTGCGTTCCTGGTAGGTTTTTTTCAGCCCCCGGCAGCGCAGGCCCCACTGGGGGATATGGCCGGTTACCGCCTTCAAATCCGGTAGCGCATCGGGCACGGTCGCCTGATCCAATGCCCCATCAGCGTAGCGCCACATCTCCTGTGAGGTTCGATAGGATATTTCCAGAACTACTTTGCTGTATTGCCGGGCAGCCTGTGCGGCCAGTTTCAGGTTGTGTTCTGACAGCGAGCCGAAGCAGTTGAACCCGATTAAATGCCCGGGGGATTGCCGCAGGGCAGCCATGAACGCCAGCAGCTGGCGTTCACCACCCGAAAGTGATGCCGGATCCTGTCCGGAATGAAACGTAAACGGGCTCGCCTGGATCACACGGTCAATCTGGCGCCTGAGTTCCCGCCCACTAATTCCCTGGTTTTCAAAATCGAAGGCAATTTCTTCACGGACCGTATCAGCTACCAGAAAATCGCCTACACGGCGGGGAAGCCGCAGTACGCCGTCAGGAAGAGATGCCAGGTGTGTCCATAGTTCAACGGCTGTGCCGTCAGTTGGTGGCTGTACCTGGTACACGCCCGGCGGCAGTGTGGCAAGGCTTTGGTTATTTTTCAAGAATGGCGTGCACAATGCGGGCTCCAGCGCCCAGATTAGTCTCGATCACCTGTATGGCTATTGCTCCAATGCGCTCCCGCTCCGCTTCATCGTTGAGCAAGCCTGAAATTATCTGCTGAAACTCTTCCTGATTGCCGACGCTTTTTCCACCATTTCTTTTAATCAGCTCGACGGCCTCCTCACTGCGCTGATAATTGGGGCCAAATATTACCGGAATTCCTGCAATGGCCGGCTCCATGACATTATGCACGCCGCTGCCGAACCCTCCCCCAACATAGGCCAGGATACCGCGACCGTAATTTTCGGCCAGGTAGCCCACGCCATCAATGATCAACACCTGTTTGTCCCGGAAACGGCCGAAGCGGCGTCCATAGCGCTCCCAGCTGATTTCCCGATCGGAGAGCTCGGCCTCAATACTGTCCAATACTTCAGGCTCGGGATCATGGGGCGCCCAGACTACCTTCAAGTGGGGATCCTGCTTCAGCAGACCTATTATCACCGGGGCAATTACCTGGTGATCACCTTTGTGCAGACTCCCGAGAATGATGATGCGCTCATCATGTTTCCTTTTCAGCGCCTCGCCATTGGAGTTCCTGGCCGCAACGCGGTCATACCGTGGATTGCCCATGCTCCGCACGTCGGATTCGGAGGCGGCGCCCAGCATTTTCACGATGCGCGCATGGTCTGTATCGGAAATAGTATAGATATGCCGAATGGCTCCATAAACATGACGAAAGAAATTTCTCAACACCGGCCACTGCTTCTTGCTGGTAGGCGCAACTCGGGCGGCAAAGAGGACGGTGGCCACGCCTGCGGCACGGCAAGCCCAGATATGATTGGGCCAGATATCGTAGGCCGCGAATAATACGCGATGGGGCTGGAGCAAACGCAGGGCCCGGCGCATAGTCCAGGGGAAATCCAGCGGCAGATAGAACTTGAAATCGATGGCCTCGTGGGCACATTGCTCAAAACCTGAGGGGGAAAAGAAACTGACAGCTATGCCGGCATCAGGCGATACTTCCCGCAGGCCTTCAATAACCGGCCGGGATTGTTCATATTCACCTAACGAGGCGGCATGGAACCAGTACAACGGTCGACCCGAATCTTTTATCTGCTCACTGAATTCGCGGATTCTGGCCATACTTTTACGTCTGCCACGCAATCCCCGGCGCACTTTCCTGTTCATCGGGGCCGACAGGTATGCCAGCAATACCAGTATGGGCATGAACAAGAGATTATAAAACAGCCACCAGATATAAAACATCAGCCCTGGCCCCAGAGAGTGGCAGCGGTTGCATATACCCGGTCCACGCTGATCCCTGTCTGGCAGAACTGTTCGCGCCGAT
>DAOWIJ010000127.1 GCA_030640955.1 Fidelibacterota bacterium | reverse complement strand
ATCTTATTTCTCATGATAACCCTTTCAACTTATCTACTTGCTCGATGACTATTTCAGCACAACTATGGTCACGCCGGTACCGCCGGCGTCAAAATCGGCAAATTGGTACGATAGCACCTGGGGGTGTTCTTCCAGTAACTCCCACACCAGTTTCTGCAGAATACCGGTACCTTTGCCGTGAATGATCTCCAGTTCCCGCAAATTGCCCACTATAGCCTGATCGATAAATTGACCCACCCTGGCGACGGCTGCTTCACCACGTTCGCCACGCAGGTCCAGGCTGTATCCTCCGGGGGCCGGGCTGACATTTACCCTCGTCATGCCTTGAGGCGCTGCTTCATCACTATTTTGCGGCGGATCAGCAGCAGCCAGTTGCTCAGATGATACTGTCAGCCTGGTACCTTCCACCTCCAGTGTAACCCGTTTGCCACCTCGACTTACCTTAATCACCTGGCCTACGCGGTTCTGATCCCGGAGATTCACCCATAGGCCTTCTTTGAGGTCAGCCGGCGCCAGATCCGTTACCACCTCACCGGCCAACTCCCGCAGTTCAGCTGTGATGCGGTCTTTCTCCCGCGACACTTCGGCCTTAGCCTGGCGAATATCATCACCGGTAAGACTGCCGCCCTTGGTCCTTACTTCGGTGATGGTTCTTTCCAATTGACGATTGAGGTCTTTAACCAGCTGCTCGGCCTCATGCAAAGCGTCCTTGCGGGCCCGGCGATGGGTAGCCTTGATCTCACCTTCCTTAACGGAAATAGCCGACTCACGTGCCCGTAATTCCTGTTCCTGCTCAGCCAGTCTTGATTGGAGCCGATCCACCACCGCCCTGTCTTCCCGCAGTGATACCAGCAGTTCCTCCAGATTGACGGCAGCCTCCGGCATGAGCTCCTCGGCCCGGGTCAACAATTCTTCCTCCAGACCGATCCGGCGGGCAATCTCCAGGGCATAGCTGGCGCCCGGCTGTCCCGGCTGCAGCTTATATGTAGGCGCCAATTCAGCGGGATCAAATTCCATCCCCGCGTTCTGTATGCCTTCCTGGTCCTGGGCCCATAGCTTCAACCGGTTCAGGTGGGTTGTGGCCAGGCAGAAGGCCCCATTCGCCATGATGTTTTCCAGGAATGTCTGTCCCAGAGCTGCTCCTGCTTCCGGTTCCGTTCCGGTACCCAGTTCATCGAGCAACACCAGGGCGTCGCCATCACATTCCCTGGTTATGGTCTGCAAATTTGTCAGGTGGGCCGAGAAAGTTGAGAGATCATTCTCCAGCGACTGGCGATCACCAAGGTCAGCGAAAAGCTTGTTGAAAACGGGCAACCGGGCTTCATCGGCAGGCAGAAATACACCGCTCTGGGCAAGCATGGCAAATAATCCCACAGTTAATAGTACCACCGTTTTGCCACCGGCGTTTGGTCCGGAAATAAGCAGTACTTTACTCCTGTCGCCAAACTGAAGGTCCAGGGGCACAACCTCACGATGCTCCACCAATACGGGATTCCGCGCCTGAGCCAGGTGCAGCCGGCCGCCTGCCTCGATCACAGGTCTGACGGCCTTGTGCTGCCGGGCCCAGCGGGCCAGCGCCAGATGAATATCCAGCTCGTAGAGAGCCGCCACACAGGCTGCCAGGGACTCAGCGCATGGACGAAGCTGATCTGTAAGCTCAGCCAGCAGCCGGGCTATCTCGGCCCGCTCATCTTCATGCAGAGCAGCGATCTCGTTATTCCGTTCAAATACCTCCAGCGGTTCCACAAAGGCCGTGGCGCCCGAGCCCGAATGTCCGTGCACCAAACCCGTGATCTTGCGCTTATGGCTGGTTTTCAGAGCAATTACCAGGCGGCCTTCGCGCCAGGCTACCGGCTCTTCCTGTCCCCAGCCTTCCGTCAACGCTTGGGAGTGTAGATCACCCAGCCGTTTGCGAACCTGCGCCTCCTGCCTGGCTATGGTGCGCCGTATAGCTTGTAGCTGCTTGCTGGCAGTGGACTTTATGGTAAGATCGTCATCGATGACAGCGTCTATACGTTGGGCGCCCTCCGGCCAGGGGTCCCAGGCACCGGCTGCCGCCTGCCAGTACGGTAAATCGGTGTGCTCGACAAATGATTTCCCGACCGCTGCAGCCGTCTTCAGGACTATACTGACATGGTGTAATTCTTCGGAATTGAGGGCCGCACTGCCCAGCTCCAGTCGACGCAACGGAGTGTCCAGGTCGGGAAAATTATCCAGGGCCGGTTGCGTACCCCGCTCCAGCAGGATGCACAACTCATCAGTGGCGTCGAATCTTGCCTCTAATTCTGCGAGTGATGTGGTGGGCTGCAACTGGCGCAGTTGATTCGCCGCCACCGCGGTGACGCAATTGCCACTGATAGAGTCCAGGGTCTGACTGAAATGCAGCAGCTCGCCCAGACCGGGCTGCAAGGTTACCGCCTGGGGGTCGTGGGCCACAAGTGAGCGTTATTCCTGGTCCTCGATGATGCCGGGGAGTATTTTTTCCGGTTCCAGGTTCTTCACCTGCTCATGGACCGATTGCATCATATCATCCAGGCTCAGGGCCTTGAACAGGCCATTCTTTACTGCGGCTACATTGCGGAAAACGAATGATTGCTCGTGCAGGCGCTTGAGAAAATCATTCGTAGCCGGGAACCCTTCAAGCACGTAAACGAGAACCCCCAGGACCACCAGGCTTTTCAAGACACCGAACAGGATTCCACCCAACTTATCGAGCCAGCCCAGCAGAACCAGTTCCAGCAGCGTTTGTAAGGCGCGCGCGGCAAATCCAACCACCAGAAGTACCACGATAAAGATACCCACGAAAGCCACTGCCTTCCGCGCGAATTCATTATCCAGGCCAATATACACTGCCAAATTAGCGGCCAGCTTGTTAGCCAGAACAATGGCCAGGATTAAGCCCACCAGTCGGCCGACTTCATCAACCAGGCCGCGTTGAAAGCCACGTAGACCGAAATAGGCAATAAAGAGGAGTAGTCCCCCACCGATTGGATTCATGTTAGGGTATGCTCCCACTTAGCGCAGTAACGTGTCTCACCGGGCTGGTTAAATTTGGTAGTTGTAAGGAGGGAAACCGTTAACATGGAACTCTCAAATTATAGCGGACATTTTACTAAGGCAAGCCTTTCACGGAGACCATTGCTGATTTAAATTAACGGGCGATTTTGGGCGATTAGCTCAGCTGGTTAGAGCGCTGCGTTCACATCGCAGAGGTCATCCGTTCAAATCGGATATCGCCCACATGAACTTAGTTACGAGCATTAAATGAATTACATGTTCTTGTGTGTCTCGTATTATACCGGGTTTCCCTGGAATAAACATATAGCACCTGCGGGTGCTATTTTTATTTATGCACCACTGCAAGGAAGGTAAATGAAGGAAAACCTCACAAAACTGATCAAACTGCATGGCGTCGATCAGCAATTGATGGAAATTGAAGAGGAAATTGGGGATCTGCCGGCCGAAGTAAAGCGGCTTCACCGCGACCTGGCGGAGCTGATTCAGGCGGTGGATGAGAAGAAAGAGCGGCTTGGGGAAATCGATAAGGAGAAACGCCATCTGAATGCCACCATCGCCGATGCAAAGGAGCATTTAGCAAAGTATCAGGATCAGCTGCTGGTGGTGTCTACCAACCGGGCCTATGACGCCCTGATGTCAGAAATAGACACAGCTAAACAGACTATCGAGGATAGTGAATTTCATCTGCTGGAACTCGATGAAGAGGAGCAGCGCCTTCAGGACAAGATTAAAGAGGGTCGTCTTCAAACCGATAAGAAGCGCGAGTCCGTTACCACCCGTGAAAAAAATCTGAGGATTGCCCTGGCTGCCAATCAGGATCAGGTGGATACTTTGAATAAGCAGCGTGAGGAACTGGTCTCCCAGATTGAGCCACGGTTCACCAGAACCTATGAGCGTATTCGTGCGGCGCACGACGGCCATGCCATGGCAACCATGACTCGGGATTCATGCGGCGTCTGCTTCAACCGCATACCACCGCAGATGCAGTTGGAGATCAAGGCGCGCGACAAGATCATCACCTGTGACAGCTGCGGCACCATGCTCTATTGGGAGGGCAATTGACCAGCACCTCTCGCCAGCCCCCCATTCCCAGGATATTTATCGTAAATTAGCATTGGAGACCGGCCGGATGGTTGCTCTCCGGTCCAGACCCGGATTGGAGAGAGGAAAGTCCGAACTCCGCAGGACAGGGCGCCTCCTAACGGGAGGGGCTCCCCAAGGGCCTTAGCCTGGCGGGAGTACGGAAAGTGCCACAGAAAACAGACTACCTCGACCTCTATGGTCGGGGCAAAGGTGAAACGGTGGTGTAAGAGACCACCAGTCCCCTGCGCAAGCCGGGGAGCTGGCAAACCCCGCCCGGAGCAAGATCACGCAGCTTCACCCCGAGGACCGGATGGTAATCGGGAACGGTTGTCCGCCGTAGCCGGCAACGGCTGTGAAGCGGGTAGATCGCACGAACCCGGCCGTGAGGCCCGGTCCAGATGAATAGCCATCGTCCCGATGCGTCGGGATACAGAATTCGGCTTACAGGCCGGTCTCCTCACTTTGATATCTTTAACCACCTTCTGGAAGGCGCCTGCTTGCCGCAACCGCAACTGATCTGGGAATATACCCAACCGGACCCCGACCTTGTGAATCAGGCTCAGGAAGAGTTCGACGTGCCCGAATTCTATGCCAGGGTGTTGGTAAGTCGCGGCATAACCACCCGAGACGAGGGTAAGCCCTTTTTTAATCCCGGCCGCCAGCTGGTCCACGATCCGCTGCTGATGAAGGATATGGATAAGGCCGTTAGGCGCCTGGCGCGGGAAACCAAATCTGAACAGCCGATCCTGGTGTTCGGGGATTACGATGTGGACGGCACTACGGCTGCTTCCATGTTGTACCTGACCTTGAAGGCCCTGGGCGCGCGAGTATCTACCTATATCCCCAGCCGGGAAAACGAGGGCTACGGTCTCTCAACCGGCGGAATCGAATACGCTGAATTAATCGGCTCCTCGTTGCTGATAACCTGTGATTGCGGAATCAACGCCGTGGAGCAGGTGGCTTATGCCGCCGGCAAGGGCATTGATGTGATCATCACCGATCATCACATACCGGACTTGGAGCTACCCAAGGCGCTGGCCATTCTCAATCCCAAGCAGACCGACTGCCCGTATCCCTTCAAGGGACTCTGCGGTGCCGGGGTAGCCTTCAAACTGGCGCTGGCCCTGACTGATTACATGGGTGCGGATGCCGAACTGGCCTGGCGCAACGCCGACCTGGTAGCCCTCGGCACAGCAGCTGATATTGTGCCGGTCCTGGATGAAAATCGGGCTATTGTTGCCGAAGGGCTAAGACAAATGGAGGAACGCTCCCGGCCGGGGCTGTCCGCCTTGTGGTCGGCTGCCGGTATGTCCGGTAAGGACCTGACTGTAGGCCGATTGGTTTTTGGCATTGCGCCCAAGATAAATGCGGCGGGCAGGCTTGGCGATGCGGGTCGGGCGGTGAAGCTGTTGACGACCGACAACCATTATCGCGCCATGACCATGGCCAAGGAACTGGTGGAGGAGAATAGAAGGCGCCAGCTGATCCAGGAGAGCACCGTTGAAGAGGCCATTTTCCAGGTAAATGCCAACCATGATCTCGGCGCCGAAAAGGCGCTGGTCCTGCACAGTCAGGGCTGGCACCAGGGCGTGATCGGTATCGTGGCTGCCCGGATCAGGGATAATTTCCATCGGCCCACCGCCATTATCGCTGTTGAAAATGGCATGGGCAAAGGTTCATTGCGCAGTATGGCAGGTTTCGATCTCTACGAAGCCCTAACCAGTTGCCAGGAACATCTGGTCGGCTACGGAGGTCATTCAGTGGCGGCGGGATTGACTATCGCAGCCGATAAACTGGCTGATTTTGAGACCGCTTTCCTGGCCTGGGCCGATGAAAAATTGACCTTTGAGCAACTACTGCCCCGTCAAATCATCGATGGCGACTGCACACTGGATGTTATAGATTCACGATTCATGCGCTTTCTTAACTCTTTGGAACCCTATGGTCCGGGAAACCGGCGACCGGTATTTGCCAGCAGGGGGGTGCGGGTGGCAGGTGAACCGCGACTGGTAGGTAATGCCGAACATCTTAAATTCCAGGCAAGCCAGAATGGTGCTATATTTGATGTTATCGGTTTCAACATGGCAGACCATTTCGAAAAATTAATCTTGAATGCGCCTCTCAACATCGCCTACGTGGTGGAAGAAAATGTGTGGCGGGATAAACGGCGGGTGCAGCTGCAGCTGAAAGATATAAAGATGGAGAACGAGTCATGACCAGGTCTTATATATCCGGGTGGGGTTTTCACGTTCCGGAAAAAGTGGTTACCAATGATGAACTGGCGGCCATAATGGACACCAGCGATGAATGGATCAGGTCACGCACAGGTATCCAAACCAGACACTTTGCCGCACCCGGAGAGGGGCCCTCCGATCTGGCCGTACCCGCGTCGAAACGGGCAT
The DNA here is from genome assembly GCA_030640955.1 of Fidelibacterota bacterium. Classification (GTDB taxonomy): domain Bacteria; phylum Fidelibacterota; class Marinisomatia; order SCGC-AAA003-L08; family TS1B11; genus DAOWIJ01. The sequence goes on along the minus strand of DAOWIJ010000127.1, from coordinate 13,487 downwards.
TACAGCGGGCTGGTCTCACGGTTAAGGATATCGATTTCATCATTTTTGCCACATTTACATCCGACTATTACGCGCCTGGCGCCGGCGTTCTTCTTCAACATAAAATGGGATTCGGGAACATCGGCGCCATGGACATTAAAATGCAGTGCTCCGGTTTCGTCTATGGGTTATCCGTGGCAGACCAGTTTATCCGTACGGGAACCTACAAGCATATCCTGCTGGTGGGAGCCGAAGTACAGTCGACTGCCCTGAATCTGACTGACGAAGGCCGTGAGGTGAGCGTATTATTCGGCGATGGCGCCGGGGCTGCAGTGGTATCGGCTACGGAAGAGGATCGTGGTGTTATCAGCACGCATCTCCACTCACAGGGCGAATTCGCCAAAGAGCTGTGTGCGCCCCTGCCCAGCACCGCCAAACAGCCCTGGATATCCGCCGAGGACATTGAACAAGGCCGCCACCATCCTATCATGAACGGCCGGGAGGTCTTTCGTCACGCAGTGAACAGATTTCCTGAGGTAATCCGGGAGGCCCTGGAGGCAAACGGAATTACGACCCAGGACTTGAAGATGATCATCCCTCACCAGGCTAATATTCGTATCACCCTTGAGGTGGCCCGGCGCCTGAAAATTCCCCCTGAAATGGTCTTTTCAAATATTCACAAGTATGGCAACACTACTGCCGCCTCGATACCGATCGCCCTGTCGGAGGTTTTGGCGGAGGGCTTGATCGAGCAGGGGGATTATATTGTGTTAGCAGCTTTCGGCGCCGGTTTTACCTGGGCATCGGCGCTGCTTAAGTGGTAAAGGAGTAGTACATGGGATTGGAACTACCCTATTTTACCGAAGAACACCGCATGTTGCGCGAGATGGTGAGCGAATTCGCCGCCAACGAAATCGTACCCGTGGCCGCGGAACTGGACCACACCGGTGAATTCCCCGCTACGCTGGTACAGCAGATGGCTGAGCTGGATCTCATGGGTGTACCCATTCCGGAAGAGTATGGCGGCGCCGGTATGGACACCGTGGCCTACGCGTTGGTTGTACACGAACTGGCAATTGCCGATGCCAGTGTTGCCATCACACTCGCGGCCCATACCAGCCTGGGCACCATGCCAATCCTGCTCTTTGGCAGTGAGGAGCAAAAACGCAAATACCTGCCATTACTGGCCAAAGGTGAAATATTGGGGGCCCTGGGCCTGACCGAACCTGGCGCCGGAAGCGATGCCGGTGCAACACAGACCAGGGCGGAATTGAAGGGCGATCGCTATATCATCAATGGCCAAAAATCTTTTATCACCAACGGTGGGACGGCAGGTGTGATGGCATTTACCGCCCGCCTGTACGAGAACGGGGAAGATCGGGGGATCACCGTCTTTCTAACCGATACGGATACACCAGGCTTGCGTACAGGCAAACCTGAGAAAAAAATGGGGTGGCGCGCTTCAGATACGCGGGCTATTTATTTTGAAGACATGGAATTGACTGCCGATAACCTGCTTGGTGTACCGGGACAAGGATTCCGGCAAGTGATCCAGGCTTTAGCGGGAGGCCGGATATCGGTGGGAGCGCTGGCCCTGGGCACTGCGGATGGGGCTTACCGCCTGGCCCGCAGTTACGCTCACGAACGTGAAGCCTTTGGTCAGACCATCGACCGGTTTCAGGCCATTCAGTTTATGCTCAGCGACATTGCCACCAGCCTGACAGCCGCCAGCCATCTGGTTTACCATGCCGCCTGGCTGAAGGACCAGGGCCGGAGCGCCGCCAAGGAGGCGGCTATGGCTAAGCTCTTTGCCAGCGAAGTTGCCATGCGGTCAACCAGCGATGCCATCCAGATATACGGTGGCTACGGCTACATCAGGGAGTACAATGTGGAACGTTATTTCCGCGACGCAAAAATCCTTGAGATTGGGGAAGGTACCAGTGAAATTCAGAGAATCATAATCGCCCGTGAAATAATGAAAGAGGCTGAGAGAGTATGATCCTCAACAACCGACTGCGGAAAATCAGTGATCGCCTCATGGCGGCTTCCGGGCCTCAATCTCACCGTCTGTATCGCGCTCTGATTCTTATCGGCACAATTGTGATTATGTCCTCGTTCTATCCGGTGGGTGATCAGTTCGAATTTCGCTATGATCTGAATCAGATCACCCATGAGACAATCATCGCCCCCTTTAATTTTCCTATACTCAAAAGTAAGGCCACACTGGAAGACGAACGGGAAAAGGCCCGCCTGGCGGTGCCTTTACTGTTCCATTTTGATCAGCAGATTACCAATGACCAGCTGACCCAGCTCGGGGATCTGTTTAATCGTGCTAAACGAATTCGCCGGGCTGAAGACCAACTGGGTCAGAGCCGCGAGCAGGCTTATCGTTACCTATATGACGAGCGCATAACCCGGGCTCGCCGGGAAGTCGTTAGTGACAGCCTTACACTCGTTGCACTGAGAGATGATTTTTCGCAAAAATACCCCCTGGACCTGAATGCCGAGGCCTGGAATGAGTTTTTCAAAGGGGAAACTCAGGAAGGTCGCGCTATCTACCACAACAGGTTGCAGCGTGACCTTGAGCGCATTGTTCGCGATATCCTGGCTGAAGGTGTACTGCAACTTCCGAAGCGCCAGTTGGGCGATTCACCTGTAGCCATTACTATTGATGGAATTGATGAACTTGCAGACCTGGAGTTCATGATGGATCAGGATGACGCCTGGGCCAAAGCCCGCACACGGCTTCAGGCTCGTTACGCGCCCAATTTGGAGGTGGAAAACTCCATCGGTTCAGATCTGCTCATTTACTTTATCAGGCCCAACCTGGTCCACGACGCAGAGATTACCTTGAGGCGTCAACAGGAGGCGATTGATCTTGTGCCGGTCTCCAAAGGTATTGTTCTACAGGACGAGCGAATCGTTGATGCCAATACGCGGGTGACTGAAGAAGTCCTGGAAAAGCTCAATTCCCTGGCTGCGGCCCAGTCCCGCCTGCTGGCAACTGCCGGGGGGATTAAACGGTGGCTGCCCCGTATCGGCATGCTCCTTATCACTGCCTTCATCCTGGCGTTTTTCTATGTCTGGATGTATGTTTACAGAAATCGGTGGTTCCGGCAAACCAGGTTCCTGCTGTTGACCAGCCTGATACTGATATTAGTAGTTGCCATGGGCAGCTTGTTTCACCATCGGTTCGGGCTCTCGGAATACCTGATCCCATTCACTGTGGCAGCCATGGCCCTGACCATACTATTCGACGCCCGTACCGCCTTGATAGGCATTACATCGTTGGCTTTGATTATGGGCTTTATGGTGGGCAATAAAATTGACTTCGCATTGGTAAACCTGCTCACCGGTGCTGTTGCTATTTACTCAGTTCGCCAGCTCCGCCGCAGGCGTCAAATCTTTACAGCCGTCGTGTATATTATCACGGCCTACGCCATTACCATCACGGCCGTGGAGTTCCTGAAATATACGAATCTTGCCACCTTGGGTCGACAACTGATGTTTGCCTCTATCAACGGCCTGCTGTCACCAATCATGGTATACGGACTTATCGGCATGCTCGAAGTCGTTTTCGGAACCACCACCAACCTGACCCTGTTGGAGCTTTCCGACTTCACACACCCCTTGCTGCGAAAGCTGAGCCGGGAGGCGAACGGCACTTTCAGCCATAGCATCGTTGTGGGCAACCTGGTGGAGGCCGCGGCCAACGCCATTGGGGCTAACAGTTTACTGGCCCGCGTGGGCGCCTATTACCATGACATCGGGAAGTTGGCCCGCCCGGAATATTTTATTGAAAATCAATTCCACTCGGAAAATCCCCACGATACCATTGCGCCGCACCTGAGCGCTAAAGTTGTCAGGAGCCACGTGAAAGAAGGGCTTCAGTTAGCCCGGGAATATGGCCTGCCCATCAGTGTATCCGACTTCATTCCCATGCACCATGGCACCGCCCGTATTGAGTATTTCTACCAGAAGGCGCTTCGGGAAGATGGCGGCTCTGGTGACATCAAGGAAGATGATTTTCGCTATTTTGGACCGAAACCCAATACCAAAGAAACCGGCCTGCTCATGCTGTGCGAGGCCATCGAGGCTGCCACCAGATCACTGGAGAAGCCCACCCTGGCAAATCTTCAGCAGATGATCGATACCATCATTGATGTACGCATGTCGGATGGACAACTTAATGAATGCCCCCTCACACTTGAGGATCTAGGCAGGATCAAAGGGGATGCCCAGGAAGGTACAGGGATTATCTCGGTTCTGAAAGGAATTTATCATGTACGCATTCCTTATCGCGGCACCGAAGCAGAATTGGATGCAACGCTGCAACACGAACCTAAAGAGGCTATCCCCCATGATGCCCTTTTTGAAGGGACTCCCACAGAGTGATCACTATTCAGGTTGACTCCGAAGATAACGAACCGCCGCCCCTGCAATTACCCGTTATCAGATCTTTAATCTCGACGGTGCTCGGAGAGCATAAGGTTGATGACGCCCACATCCAGTTGGTATTTTCAACTGAGGAACGATTGCGGCAACTGAAAATTGATTTCTTCCATGAGGATGCTTATACCGATGTTATTGCGTTCAATTTGAATGAGTCTCACGAGCCGCTGGAGGGTGAGATTTATATCAGCAGTGCACGGGCCAGAGAAAACAGCGTAAAGTACGAGGTCAGCCATTTAAATGAATTGCAGCGCCTGGTAGTACACGGTACACTGCATCTGTTAGGCCATGAAGACAGTTCTCCGGAGGCACGGCAGGTTATGCGGGCCACCGAGGATCGAATCCTCCAGGCAGCCAGTGAAGGGCCGGTAGAGTGAGTGCTTTTGTCTATTTAATACTGTTCGTCATGCTCCTATTGCTCAGCGGTTTCCTGTCTGGAGCTGAAACAGCTTTTTTTAGTATTCAAGGCCGCCTCCGGACTTACGGCGAGCGTGATGTCATACCCGAAAATATACAACAGATTCTGCGGCGTCCCCGGCGACTGCTTATCTCGCTTCTCACGGGTAATACACTGGTCAATATCGCCATGGCTTTCCTGGCCGCCCTGCTGGTTACGGATATGGCCTACCGTTTTGAGCTGAATCTAGCCGTTCTCCTGCTGCTGGAATCACTCGTCGTTACTACTATTGTGCTTCTCTTTGGTGAGGTTATGCCCAAAATCCTGGCACTGCGAAAGACCGAGACGTTCGCCAGACTAGCCAGCCCAATGGTGAAAGCGATCGTAGCCTTGCTCTACCCACTGGGGAGCTTGATCTACGCCCTTACCCACTTGTTGACCAGCCTGCTTGGCATCCGACCGGAGAGTATGTTCTCTTCAGAAGAAGAACTGAAAGGGTTGGCGGAGGTGGGCCTGGACCGGGGCACTTTGGAGGTGGGCGAAACTGAAATTATCCATTCAATTTTTGATTTTACCGACACGGCGGTTCATGAAGTAATGACCCCTCGTGTGGACATACTGGCTTTAAATTCACAGGCAGGTCTGGATGAAGCCCTGGAGCTAGTCCGTACCAGGCAAGTCTCCAAAATACCCATTTTCAAGGATAGCGTTGACCATATCAGGGGCATTCTGTATGCCAAGGATATTTTGCCCTACCTTGATGGTCCCAGGCCGGATGTGAACCTGCTGCGGCTGGCCCGTCCCCCATTTTTTGTGCCCGAGAGCAAGAATGTCGTATCGTTGCTTCAGGATTTCAAGGAGCGGCGCACCAGTATCGCGATTGTGGTGGACGAATTTGGCGGTACGGCCGGATTGGTAACCCTCGAAGATGTAGTTGAGGAGGTCCTTGGTGAGTTGCGCGATCCCTATGATCTGGGTGAAGCTGAGATCGTACCGCTGGGTATCGATGAATTCCTGGTCGATGCCGCCATTTCGCTGGATGATCTCAGTGAACGGCTGGGGTGTTCATTTCCTGAAGAACGGGAATACGATTCATTAGGTGGCTTCATGTTCGACCTGTTCGATCAAATCCCCATGGAAGGCCAGGCCATTGAGCATGAAGGCCGCCGTTTTTCCGTCAAAGCCATTCAGGGGAATCGCATTGCCAAAGTGCAAATCAGCCCGTATGCAGCTGCAAAGAATGAGAGATCCGATGATACCTGAAAAGCAAGTTACTGCCGACACCATCGATAAACTCATATTGGAATTATGGGATACTATGATTCAGCTGCGGGCCCCTGGTGGATGCCCCTGGGACAGAGATCAGACCGCGCGTTCCCTGATACCGTATTTGCTTGAGGAGACATACGAGCTGATCGAAGCGATAGAAAGCGGTAATCAGCAGGAGATTCGTGAAGAGCTGGGTGACCTTCTGCTGCACGTCATATTCCAGGGCCTGATAGCGGAAGAACAGGAGCATTTCACACTGGCTGATAGTATCAGGTCTATTATAAATAAGTTGGTTCAGCGGCACCCCCATGTATTTGGTGACCACCCTGCTGAAGGGGCCTACCAGGCCAAACGAAATTGGGAAACGGTCAAGGCAAATGAAAAAAAACGTGACTCGCTCATCGATGGCGTGCCCAAGAAACTGCCGGCGCTGAACAGAGCCCGGCGTGTTCAGGAGAAGGCCGCTCACGGTGGTTTTGACTGGGACAGCGTTGACGCCGTTTGGGACAAGGTGCACGAGGAAATGGCGGAACTGGCGGCCGCCCGTAATAGCGGTGATCCGGATGAAATTGAAGACGAATTAGGGGACCTGCTGTTCAGCGTTGTAAACCTGGGCAGGTTTCTGGGAGTCAGTTCGGAAGAAGCCCTGCGCCGCACTATCGCCAAGTTTGAATATCGATTTCGTAAGATTGAGGAAGAACTGAAAAGGCGAGGCAAGACCCCTCAGGAATCCACACTTGAGGAGATGGATGCGATCTGGAACGAGACTAAAAAGATAGACGCAAAGATCTAGTTACTTTTTTTTCGGTCTGGGAGCCTTGTCCTTTAAAATGTTGACCGTAGCTTTCAGATCCCCTTCTTTGCCACCCAGATCAATTACCAAATGCCAGCTCCCCTTATGGGGCGCCTGAATATTGGCCGGTGACACGGTGGCCATTCCACCATGAAAATGATACTCATCGCCGAAGCGATATTTTTCATAGTCTTCATCACCCATCAGGCGTAAAAAAGCCTGCATATTGAGTTTGACCTGTACCAGATCAAACTTACCGACCTCCACTTGATAGTGGAGATAATGCATTTTTGAAGAAATAGGACAACCTCCTTTTTCCTGCAAATCAATCAGAAAGCATTGCCTGCTACCATTTGCAGGCCAGCACTAAAACCTACGGCTGATGCTGCCAACCGGACCGTAAACTTGATAAAGACAACGCCGGATTCAAAGCAGGCGTTTCATTCCATATAACTATAATATATAAAGAGATCCATGCCGCGGACAAGAATATTGATCAGGCAATCTCCTTATCAAGCTCACGTACGTATAAATACGGAACCAGGGCCAGAAAAGTTAGAACCAGGGTTGCTATTCCCAGGCCAACTTAGCGCATTCGCATGTCATGCTGCAGGCGCTCCAGCCTGTTAGCTGGTTCAGTTGTCAAAGTTAATCCGGGGCGGGCTTCCTTCGCAACCCGGACTCCATCGGCGGCACACGGCTTGGATTTCTTGTATGCCGGGGAAACATACTTGGTGTCCTGGTGCTTTGAGCCATTTGCGCTAATTCTCCTGGTAACTACAGACGCACCTCACGGTGCGTCTGTAACATTTAATTAATATTGTTGAGGCAGCCGCCGCAATCTAAAACTGTGGACGGCTATAATCGTGCTATTTTCTGAACCCCTCCGGGTAGGGATGGATTACCTTGGCGTTACTGGCCTCAAAGTCAAATTCTTTGAAGTTCGGGCTTTTTTCATTATGGCAGGTTTTGCAGGTTTCTTCCGTTGACTTCATAAATCCTACCGAGTCGGCCTTGATGGTACCATCGAAAATGCCCGTCATGATTTTCTTCGATTTATAGCCTTTGCCGGCGCCGTGGCACATTTCACAGCCCACACTTGCCAGGGCATCATTCTTCTTGACCGCCTTCGCGTTGGCCTCATCAGCAATAAATTCGTCCGTGAGAACCTGATAGCCACCTTCTTGTCCCCAGCCGGTCACGTGGCAAACCAGGCATTCACCGGATTCATAAGCGGGCTTCTCCAGACCTTTTTCAGTAGCGATCTTGGCAGCTGCCTCTGTTTTAAGAGATTCCATGGCCTTTGCGTGACCGGTTTCCAGCCATTGGCCGTATTGGTTGCCTTTTTTTGCACTCTTGTGGCACATCTTGCAGGTTTTTGTGCTGACATACTGGAACGAGAAATCGCCGGCATACATGATAGTAGCAGCAGCCAGCAGTAGGGTAGTGATCAAGGTTTTCATTTCAATCTCCTGCATTGTAATCTTGCATTAGTAATGAATCCGGTTCCAAGCCTGAGCTGGTACGAGAGGGAGGCAGCACGCTTTTACCAGTAAAAATACCTTTTAGATTGACTGTGGTAGTTTACAAAGTGATAAACAAGATCAACAAGATATATCAATCTTTTAATGCCCTTTTTATCTACCGCTTCCTGTAATCAGGTTGATAGCGGCTTTTTCTCCAGCCGGCAAACCGCAAAAATATTATCGCGGCGTAAAAATTACTTGCCAATCCTGAATTGCTGCGCTTAAATTAGACCGACGGTCGGTCTAGACTGGGAGTAAGTCTAGACTACTGGTTAGTAATCGTCAACAACTAAAGGAGATCAGATTGGCGCGGGTATTGAAAGAGTACGACGAACGTAAAACGGAGTTTCTAGATGCCGCCCGGGAACTGTTTTATTCACTGGGATATGAGCAGACCTCCGTGAATACTATTATCGAGAAAGTCGGCGTCTCCAAGGGCACCTTTTACCACTACTTCAAATCCAAGGAAGACCTGCTGGACAGCCTGGTGGAACGCCTAACCGAGCAGATTATGGTGCACATCGAAAAGCAGTTGGACGATCCTGCCCTGGATGCCATCGCCAAGCTTAACCTCATGTTCGAGAGTTCCGCTAACTGGAAAGCAACTAACCGAGAAATGATCATCGTCCTGCTCGAAGCCATGTACAACGACAAAAATATCCTGTTGCGCAAAAAAATGGATGATCGTACCGTGGTAGTCGCGGCTCCGGTAATGACCAGAATTATTCATCAGGGTATTGATGAAGGGGTATTCAACACCAGCTTCCCCGATGATATCAGCGAGATGATTCTTCAGTTTATGATGGGATTCAGGGAAAAATTCGCGGCACTGTTCAGAGCTTTAGATGAAAAACCGGAAAACAAGCTGGCGATCATCAAAACGATGGAAATGAACGAAGACGCCATGGAGCGTTTCCTGGGGGCACCCAAAGGTTCCATTAAGTTCGGTTCACGGGAAGCGTTGGAAAAGATTTTGAGATGAGCACCAACCTGAAACGCGTATCGATCTCAATGGCCGTTTTGTTATTGTCCAGCGCTATGCTCGGGCAGCAAGTACATCTGAAAGGCCAACTGTGGGGGAGCATTACCGGCGGCGATGATCCCGCCGATGGATACGAGCAGTACAGCGAATTTCTTGGATATATTCCAACACTATCCGTGACGAAGCAGTTACAGAGCGGCACCCTTCTCGATTTCGAATGGGCACACAAATTAAGCCTGTCATACGACGGCAATCCTGAAAATGAAGTTGCCGATTTTGAGGACTTCCACCGTCTCTGGCTGCGCTACAGCTCGGAGCGTCTGGAAGTCCGCCTGGGCCTGCAGAAGATCGCCTTCGGTCCCGGTATGGTATTGCGGCCCCTGGCCTGGTTCGACACCCTGGATCCCAAGGATCCCACCAACCAGACCGATGGCGTTGAGGCGCTCAGGGTGCGCTATTTCATGGCAGGGAATTCGGCCCTCTGGTTCTGGCTGATCCGAAGAAACTCGAGCGCATCGTGGACTGATCTTAACACATTCTCACCCGGTCTGCGATTGGACGCAACCACATCCTATGGTGAATTGGGATTGACCTTTCACCAGGATGGCGACTGGGCCGCGAAAAATAACCAGCGTCGTATCGCCATTGACTTTCGGTTCGATGGCTTCGTGGGACTCTGGACCGAGGCTTATGTGATGTACCTGGATAACACAAAGTACAGTACATCGTATATGATCGGTGGAGACTATACTTTCCCTTTAGGTCAAGGGCTGCTTATGATGACTGAACACTCCCTGACCAGATATGATCGTCTTGATGTTGGTCCCGTTTCATCGGTATTAGTAAGTTATCCCATCAGCATGTTCGATCAGGCGATGCTTATATTAGTCAACGATTGGGAAAATAAACGCACCTATAACTACCTGCGCTGGTCCCGGGCTTATGACAATCTCAGTTTCAACCTTATGTTGTCCCTTAATCCCCGGCGCTCAGCCTATGAAGAGGCTCCCCTGCCGGTGGCTCTGGCAGGCTTCGGTTCATCAATCAATTTCATGATAGTGTATAATCACTAAGAAAGAGAATAACAATGGAAAACGGTCAAATAGTTAACGTCAGCAATCTGGTCAAGCATTTCCCCATGGGCGGCGATCATTTTGTAGCCTTGAAGGGCATCGACCTGACCTTCGCCACCGGTGAGTTCACCGGGCTGGTGGGACCCTCCGGATCGGGTAAGACAACCCTGCTCAATCTCATTGGCGGACTGGATTCACCTACTGAGGGTGATGTTTCCGTGCTGGGCATGCAACTGTCAGGCAGTTCCCATGGCGCGCGTGCTGAACTGCGCCGCAGCAGTATGGGCTTTATATTCCAGACCTACAATCTGCTGCCGGTGTATTCGGTTTATGAGAATGTGGAGTTCCCGCTCCTGCTCAACAACGTTCCGGCTGACGAACGCAAGAAACTCGTTACACAGGCCATTGAATGGGTCGGACTGACTGATAAAATGAAATCACGTCCGGCTGCGCTGAGTGGGGGCGAAGGACAGCGCACGGCCATCGCCCGGGCTATCGTAAAGGAACCGACACTGGTTCTGGCCGATGAGCCCACGGCCAACCTGGATGCGGAGAACTCCCATCACGTAATGAAGATCCTGGTGCGGCTTAACAAAGAACTATCCACTTCATTCATCTTTGCCACCCACGACGAAAAAGTCATGGGTTACCTGCGCCGGATTCTTAATCTGGTGGACGGCAAGATTGTAAAAGATGAAATTGTGGAGAATCCCGAGTTTAAGGGGTAGAACCATGCTTACTTTTAAACTGGCAATTAAAAACCTGATAGGGGCCGGTATGCGGACATGGCTAAATGTGCTCGTGACCGCAATCTCCTTTATCCTGCTCGTATTTATGACAGGGATGTATCAGGGGATGGATGCCCACGCCAGGCAAGTCACCATTAAGACTGAGATTGCCGGCGGAGCCTATTGGCATCCCATATATGATCCCGCAGATCCGTTTACGCTTGAGGACGCCCACGGCGTACCACCTCAGCCAGTCATTGATCTGGTAAATACCGGTGATGCGATGCCGGTGCTGGTGGCTCAGGCTTCCATCTATCCCAATGGCCGGGTTATGCCGGTGATCATGAAGGGGGTAGAGCCACGACAGACGATCGTCGATATGCCAACGGCGAACCTGCTCGAATATGAAGGCGAATCAATTCCTGTGCTAATTGGGAGCGGGATGGCTAGAAGGGCTGGCGTGAATGTAGGTGATACGTTTACGATCCGCTGGCTAGATGCGAATCGCACATATGATGCCGATGAAGGCATGGTGATTCACATTTTTGAGACGGAAAATATCAAAATTGATTTCGGTCAGATTTGGATACCCCTGGCTCGTGTTCAGGAAATGCTGGGCATGCCCGGCGAGGCTTCCTATGTGAGTTACGGCCAGGAGATTGCGGCGTTAACCGAAACCGATGGATGGATTCACCGCGATGTTGGCTATCTGACCCGAGATATGACCGTACTGATTGAGGCGAAGAAACCTGCTTCGTACATATTATTCGGTATTCTCCTGGCGCTGGCCGCAATGGGGATATTCAACTCCCAGGTGCTTACTATCTTTAGAAGGCACAGGGAAATTGGGACACTTATGGCCTTGGGCATGACGCGCTCCAGGGTTGTAGGGTTGTTCACCGCCGAGGGTGGCATGAATGCATTTTTTGCGTTTATTATGTCGGCTCTACTTGGTGGACCACTCTTCTATTGGACAGCCACGAGTGGTATTCCTTTGCCTATGGATTATAGTGAAATGGGTTTGATTATCGCCCAGCGCCTAATTCCGGTATATCCCTTTGCCCTGTTTGTAAGTACTACTGTCATGGTCTCAATTATAGTGCTGGTGGTGAGTTATATTCCGTCAAGGCGCATTGCCAAGATGAAGCCCACTGAAGCATTGAGAGGAAAGGTAGCATAATGTTTAAATTTTTATTCAAAGGCATTTGGCGCGACAAGTCACGGAGCCTGTTTTCTGTCATTGTCGTGGCCATCAGCGTGGGGCTGGTGCTGATATATAGCGGCTTCGTTGCCGGCATGTTCGATGATATGCTCAGGAACACAGCCGTGCTAATGACAGGGCACACCAAGGTTGTGACCAAAGCTTATGCGGAAGAAGCGGAGCAGATGCCTAACGACCTGGCTCTGGTGGGCGTGGATGAGATTATGGCTGACCTCAACACAACATATCCCGATATGTTCTGGTCGCCACGAATCATGTTTGGCGGCCTACTGGATATCCCCGATGAAAATGGTGAGACCAAATCGCAAGGGCCGATGATGGCCTTTGGCGTCGACCTCTTATCCGAGGGTTCCAGGCAGGCGGAACTTTGGGAGATGGATGTGAAATTAGTTGAAGGACGATACATCGCTGAACGTGATGAAATATTGTTGAGTACAAAGTTCGCTGAGCGGCTAGAAGTTGAGATTGGCGAGACAGCGACATTCATCGGTTCAACCATGCATGGGGCCTTCACAACGTACAACTTTACTATTGTGGGGCTCTATGCGCTTGGCATGGGTAGTCAGGATGCCTCCATGGCAATCGTTGATATTGAAGGTGCCCGGATGGCTCTGGATATGCAGGATAGTGCATCTGAGATTATGGGCTTCTGGCATGATATGCATTACCCCGATGAGTTAGCCGTTGCCAGGAAGCAGGAGTTCAACGCAGCCAACAATGATGATGATATCTTCGGACTGACGATGCTGGCCTTGCGCGATCAAAATCTTATGGGCCCAATGGTTGACTTTATGGATGCAGCCTTGCTGATTATGCTATTGATATTTATGACCATTGTTACGGTGGTGCTGTGGAACCTGGGGCTCATGAATGGGCTTCGTCGATATGGCGAAATCGGGATTCGTCTGGCATTGGGTGAATCGAAAGGTCATGTCTATCGCTCCATGATTTTGGAAGCGGTGATGATTGGCGTCATTGGGACAGTTGTCGGTAGTATTATCGGCATTTCACTTACCTATTGGATGCAGGAGGTGGGTATCGATTACTCGGAATTGATGGAGAGTAT